>NZ_JAJSPA010000023.1:0-54496 GCF_021282295.1 Halomonas sp. G15
CCTCCGCCGCGCGGCGGCTGGCGTCTCGCTGCAGGCCGGCATGCATCCGGGCGAAGCGCGCCTCCAGTGCCGCACGGCCGTCGGCGGCGTCGAGCATCTCACCGAGACGAGCGGCGATCGCCTCGGGGCTGGCCGCCTCCTGAATCAGCTCAGGTACCAGGCTCTCCCGGGCGATCAGGTTGGGCAGCGAGATCCACTCGGTCTTGACCAGCCGCTTCGCCAGCCAGTGGGTAGCCGGTGCCATGCGATAGGCGACCAGCATGGGGCGATGGCAGAGCATCGCCTCCAGCGCCGCAGTGCCCGAGGCGAGCAGCACGGCATCCGCGGCCACCATGGCCTCCCGGGCCCCGCCTTCGAGCAGGGTCAGGCGTTCGGCGAGGGCCGGGCAGGTGGCGAGCAACGCCTCGAGTTCGCCGCGCCGTTCCGGCGTGGCCGCCGGGATCACCACCGAGAGCTCTGGTCGCGCGGCACACAGCCGCTCGGCGGCGGCCAGGAAGGTCTCGCCCAGAAAGCGGATCTCGCTGGCCCGTGAACCGGGCAGCACGGCAAGCACCTCGCCCGCCGCGGGCAGCCCCAGCTCGGCGCGTGCGGCGGCGCGGTCGTTCTCAAGGGGCAGCTCGTCGGCCAGCGGGTGGCCGACGAAGGCCACGGGAACGCGGTGGCGGGCGTAGAAGGCGGCCTCGAAGGGCAGGAAGGTGAGCATGGCATCGACGGAGCGGGCGATGCCCTTGACCCGCCCCTGGCGCCAGGCCCACACGGAGGGGCTGACGTAGTGGGCGGTTGTCAGCCCGGCCTCGCGCAGCTGGCGCTCGAGACCGAGGTTGAAGTCGGGGGCGTCGATGCCGATGACGATATCGGGTCGCCAGGCCAGCGCATCGCGCCTGAGCTCGCGGCGCACGCCGATCAGCCGTGGCAGGTGGCGGAGAACCTCGACCAGCCCCATCACCGAGAGGGTCTCCAGGGGAAAGCGGCTGTCGATGCCCTCCTGGATCATGCGCGGCCCGCCGATGCCACGGAATTCGACGCCGGGATGACGAGACTTGAGCGCACGCATCAGGCTGGCGCCGAGGATATCCCCGGAAAGCTCGCCGGCCACCAGGTAGATGCGCTGCACGGCGACGCGCTCGTCGGCCGGCACGGCTAGCGGATGATGCCGCGGGTCGAGGCCTCGATGGAGGCGGCGAAGGCCTCGGTCTCGACCAGCGCGAAGCGGCTGCGGATCTCGGCCAGCGCCTGCTCGACGGTGAGCCCCTGGCGATAGACCAGCTTGTAGGCCTCACCCAGCGCCTTGAGGGCATCACGGGAGAAGCCGCGGCGCTTGAGCCCCACCAGGTTGAGGCCATGGACCTGGGCGGGGTTGCCGTTGATCATCACGTAGGCCGGGGTGTCCTTGGTGATGATGGAGCCGCCACCGGCCATGGCATGGGTGCCGAAGTGGCAGAACTGGTGCACGGCGGAGAGGCCGCCGAGGATAGCGAAGTCACCCATCTTGACGTGGCCGGCCAGGGTCACCTGGTTGGCCAGGATGCAGTCGTTGCCGATCACGCAGTCGTGGCCCACATGCACATAGGCCATGAACAGGTTGCGCGAGCCGATGGTGGTCTCGCCACGATCCTGGACGGTGCCGCGGTGCAGGGTGACGCCTTCGCGGACCACGTTGTCATCCCCCATCACCAGGCGGGTCGGCTCGCCGGCATACTTCTTGTCCTGGCAGTCCTCGCCCACCGAGGCGAACTGGAAGATGCGCGTGCGGGCGCCGAGTACCGTCGGCCCCTTGATCACCACATGGGGACCGATGCGCGAGCCGGGGCCGATCTCCACGTCGGGACCGACCACCGTGAAGGGGCCGACCTCGACGTCGTCGGCCAGCCGTGCGGCAGGGTCGATGAGGGCGGTGGGATGAATCAAGCGACCTTCCTCTCGGCGCAGATGATCTCGGCCTCGCAGGCCACCTCGCCGGCCACGCTGGCCTTGCAGGCAAACTTCCAGATGCCGCGCTTCTCGCGCACCACGTCGGCACGCAGGTCGAGCCGGTCGCCGGGCATGACCGGGCGCTTGAAGCGCACGTTGTCGCTGCCCACCAGGTAGTAGACGTAGCCGTCGGCGGGCAGCTTGTTGACGGTCTTGAAGCCGAGGATGCCACAGGCCTGGGCCAGCGCCTCGATCACCAGCACCCCGGGCATGATCGGGTGATGGGGAAAGTGACCATTGAAGAAGGGTTCGTTGATGCTGACGTTCTTGTAGGCAACGATGGTCTCGCCCAGGGCCAGTTCGGTGACCCGGTCCACCAGCAGGAAAGGATACCGGTGGGGCAGATACTCACGGATCTCGTTGATGTCCATTACCATCGTCACAACCTCTGAAGTCTCGGGATGCCTGCCGTCCCGGCAGGCGAGAGCCGGCAACCATGCCGGTCTGGGGGGGGGATTATAGCGCCCCCCGCAGGGCCCTCAAGCGCCGCGCGCCCGCTCGAGTCGAGTGAGTCGCTTGGCCATGTCATCCAACTGCTTGAAACGCACCGCATTCTTGCGCCACTGGGCGTTGGCCATGGCCCCGGTGCCCGAGGAGTAGACGCCCGGCTCGTGGATCGAGTTGGTCACCAGGCTCATGCCGGTCACCTGGACGCCATCGCAGAGGGTCAGGTGGCCGGCCAGGCCCACGCCACCGCCCAGCATGCAGTGCCGCCCCACCTTCGTGGAGCCGGCGATACCCACGCAGCCGGCCAGGGCACTATGCTCGCCGATCTGCACGTTGTGTGCGATCTGCACCTGGCTGTCGATCTTGACATCGTTGCCGATCAGGGTATCGCCCAGGGCGCCGCGATCGATGCTCGAGCAGCTGCCCACCTCCACATCGTCGCCCAGCACTACCCCGCCGAGCTGGGCGATCTTGTGCCAGCGACTGCCGTCATGGGCGAAGCCGAAGCCGTCGCCACCGACCACGCTACCGCTGTGCAGGATCACCCGCCGGCCGATCACCACGCCGTGGTAGACGGTGACATTGGCATGCAGCCGCGACCCGTCGCCGATGGTGGTATCGGCACCGACCACCGAGCCGGGTCCGATCACCACGTCGTCGCCCAGGGTGGCCCCGGCCTCGATCACCGCATTGGCGCCCACCTCGACCCGCTCGCCCAGGGTGGCGGTGGGGTCGACCACCGCCGAAGGGTGGATGCCGGTCGGATCACGTCCCGCCAGGGAGTCGAACAGCCGCGACGCCGCGGCATAGCCCAGGTAGGGGTTATCCAGCTCGAGCCGGTCCACCGGACAGCTGTCGGCGTGCTGAGGATGCAGCAGTACCGCCGCGGCGCGGGTCCCGGGCAGGTCCTTGAGGTAGGCCCGGTTGGCCAGGAAGGCCACCTGGTCCGGCCCGGCCTCGCCGAGGGTGGCCAGGCCACCGACCTGGCGCTCGGCATCGCCGACCAGGCGAGCGCCCAGCCGCTCGGCCAGGTCACCCAGGGTCATCTTGGGAATAGCACTTCGCGTCATGGGAAGGGATCCGCCGCAGTCACAGCATGCTGTTGAGAATCTCGGTCACCTCGGCGGTGACGTCCTGCAGGTCGCGCTCGGCGTGCAGCACCCCCTGGGGCTCCACCAGTACCTGGATGCTGTGGCGGGCGATGATCTGCTCCACCGCCTGCTGCAGCCTGGGCTCGGCGCGCTGCAGCAGGGCCTGCTCGGACTCCTGGCGGGCCTGCATGACCTCGCCCATCAGGCGATTGAGCTCGGCCACCTTCTGGTTGGCCTGCTGGCGCTCGCTGTCGCTGAGGCTGTCGGCGCGCTGCTGCAGCGCATTGAGCTCCTGCTCGAGGGCCTGGGCCTGCTGCTGCTGGCTGCCGACACGGTTCTCCAGCTCACTCATGGAGCGCTGGGCGGCGTCGGTTTCCATCAGCGCACGGCGCCAGTCCAGCACCGCCACGTCGGCGGCCAGGGCTGGCAGGGCGATGGCAGAGATCAGCAGCAGGGCGAAGGCGGCGGTCAACTTGCGCATGGTAGGACTCCTGTTGGGGCCGCCGCCGGCGGCGGCCCGGTAGCAAGGGTGTCGAGGCCCGGTCAGAAGGTCTGGCCGAGGGAGAACTGGAAGAACTGGGTATCGTCGCCACTTTCGTCGTTGAGCGGCTCGGCGACGCTGAAGGTCAGCGGCCCCACCGGGGTCAGCCAGGAGAGCCCCAGGCCGACGCTGTAGCGCAGGTCACCAAGGTCGATCCCCGAGTTGCAGCTGGCCGGTGCATCGGCATCGAGCACCGGGTAGCAGTCGGAGAGGAAGGTGTTGCCACCGTCGACGAACAGCGAGCTCTGCACCGTACGCTGGTCACCCACGAAGGGCGTCGGGAAGATCAGCTCGGCACTGCCCTGCACCAGCATGTTGCCACCCAGGGTACGGTCGCGGGTGGAGTTACCCGACGGCGTGGTGGGCTGGCCCAGGGTGTTGCCGGTGAAGCCGCGCACCGAGCCCAGGCCGCCGGCATAGAAGTTCTCGTAGAACGGATAGGGGTCGTTGCCGCCCAGGGTGTCGGCATAGCCCAGCTCGCCGCTGAACTTCAGCGCCCAGTCATGGTTGTCGTCCAGTGCGAAGAGCTGGCGCGCCTGGGCGCGCAGCTTGGCATATTCGGCGTCACTGCCGGGTACCGCGGTCTCCAGCGACAGGCGCTGGTAGCTGCCGTCGGTGGGCATGATGCCGCGGTTGAGGTTGTTGCGGGTCCAGCTGGCGGTGAGCTTCAGGGCCTGGGCATCGGCGCCCTGCTCGTCGACATAGCGCTTGATCTCCGACGCCGTGTCGTTATAGGTCTTGATGGTCAGGTCTTCCACCGCGGTACCGAAGTTCAGGCGGGTAATCTCGTTGATCGGATAACCGAAGTTGATCCCCGCACCGTAGGCGTCGGTGGAGTAGGTGGAGATATCGGAGTCCTCGTAGTCAGACTCGCGATAGTAGAGGTTATAGCCCCGGGAGATCCCGTCCATGGTCCAGTAGGGATCGGTAAAGCCGAAGTTGATGCTGGTGAAGGTATCGCTGCGCTGGGCGCCGATATTCACGCGGTTGCCGGTGCCCAGGAAGTTGCTCTGGGAGAGGCCCACCCCATAGATGACGCCGGCGCTCTGGGAGAAACCGATGCTGGCGGAGATGGAGCCGGAGGGCTGCTCCTCGACGCTGTAGGTGACGTCGAGCTTGTCGGGCTCGCCGGCTACCGGCTGGGTCTCCACCTCGACCTGCTTGAAGAAGCCCAGGCGCTCGAGGCGCTGCTGGGACTGGCTGATGGCATCGGTGGAGGCCGGTGCGCCCTCCATCTGGGTCATCTCGCGCCGCAGCACCTCGTCCATGGTGGTGGTGTTACCGACGAACTCGATGCGCCGCACATAGGCACGACGGCCCGGATCGACCCGGAACACCAGGTCGACGGTCTCCCCATCGGCGCTGGTCTCGGGGATGCCATCGACGCTGGCGAAGGCGAAGCCGTCGGCACCCAGGCGAGCACGCAGCGCCTCGGTGGAGGCGGTGACGTCGCTGCGCGAGAAGGTCTCGCCCGGGGTGACCTCCAGCAGCTCACGCGCTTCGCGCTCGCTGATCGTCAGGTCGCCCACGAAGCGCACGTCGCCGAGCCGATACTCGGCGCCCTCGTTGACGTTGATGGTGACGAAGATCTCTGACTTGTCGGGGCTGATCGAGACCTGGGTCGACTCGACGTTGAAGTTGACATAGCCGCGATCCAGATAGAAGGAGCGCAGCCGCTCGAGGTCACCGGCGAGGGCTTCCCGGGAGTACTCATCCTTGGAGAACCAGCCGAAGATGCGCCCCGGACGATCGTTGAGCTCGAACACCTCACGCAGGGTCTCGTCGTCGAAGGCGCGATTGCCGACGATATTGATCTGGCGAATCTTGGCCACCGCGCCCTCGTCGATCTCGATGTCGACCTGGACACGGCCCTCGTCGATCTCGCGCACGCTGGTTTCGATGTTGGCGCTGTAGCGGCCCTGGGCCTGGTAGACGCCCTCGAGCTCGCGTTCGATCTCCTCCAGGGTGGAGAGCTGCAGCACCTGACCCTCCTCGAGGCCGGCCTCGCGCAGCCCCTGGCGCAGCTGGTCCTCGTCGAGCTGGCGGTTGCCGTCGATATTGAGGCGGCTGATGGTGGGACGCTCGACCACCTGTATGATCAGCACATCGCCCTCACGAGCCAGCCTGACATCCTCGAACAGGCCGGTGGCGAAGAGCTCACGGGCCGCCTCGGCGAGCTCACGCTCGTCGACGCGGTCACGGGCGGTGACAGGAAAGGCGTTGAAGACGGAAGCGGCAGAGATGCGCTGCAGGCCCTCCACCCGAATGTCGGCAACGTCGAAAGGTTCCGCCTGGGCCACACTGGCCCCGGCAAGCAGCAGTGCCGCCAGTCCGATGGTCTTGATTTTCATGCAGTCGATTCGCTCGCGTTGATCTGCCAAACCTGTCCAGACAGGCACCTTATACATTTGCACGGCCAACTGACAAGGCGAGGCCCTCGGGGCCTGGGCAATCGCAGATGGTTTGTCACTCGGGGCTGACCTGGCATCCCTTGGTTTCTGTCACTGCGATTGCCCTGCCCTACCAGAGCCGCATCAGATCGAAGTAGATCGCCATCAGCATCAGGCTGCCCACCAGCGCCAGGCCGATGCGCAGCCCGATCGCCTGGGTGCGCTCCGAGACCGGCCGACCTCGCACCACCTCCATGGCATAGTAGAGCAGGTGGCCACCATCCAGCACCGGAATCGGCAGCAGGTTGAGCACCCCGAGGCTGATCGACAGGTAGGCCAGGAAGCTGACGAAGCTCTCCAGCCCCGCCCGGGCGGAGTCGCCGGAGATCTGGGCGATGGTGATCGGCCCCGAGAGGTTGGAGGGCGAGATCAGCCCCACCAGCATCTTGCGCACCGCATCGAAGGTCAGCGTGATCATCTCGCCGGTGCGCGCGAAGGCCTCGCCCACCGCGGCCACCGGGCCATAGCGGATCTCGCGGCGGTACTCCTCGGGCCACGCCACCGGCGCCACCCCGGCGCCGATATAACCGATGGTGACGCCCTCTTCGAGGATATTCTCACGGGGCGTCACCGCGAGGGTCAGCGTATCGCCGTCGCGGCGCACCTCGAGCGCCAGAGTCTCCCCGGGGCTAGCGCGCACGACATCGACGAAGGCGACCCAGTCTTCCACCGGCTCGCCGTCCACCGCGAGGATCTCGTCGCCGGCCACCAGTCCCGCCTCGGCAGCAGCCTCGCCCTCCATCACCTGGCCGAGCACCGCCGGCATCGGTGGCCGCCAGGGGGTTACCCCGAGGCTGGGCAGTGGCTGGGGAGGATCCTGGCGCACCAGCCAGTCGTTCACCGGCACCTGGTGCTGGCGTATCTCGGCGGCGGCGTCCTCGCGGGTGGCGATGGCGAGGGCCTCGCGCTCACCGATGGCCGCCACCAGCTTGAGGTTGATCTCGTCCCAGGAGCGCACCGCCTCGCCCTGCACCGCAGTGATCTCGTGGCCGGCCACCAGGCCACCCCGCGCGGCGGGCGAATCCGGCGCCACCTCACCGATCACCGGTGCCACCGTTGCCGTACCGGCGACGAACAGCGCCCAGTAGGCCACCAGGGCGAGCAGGAAGTTGGCCAGGGGGCCGGCGGCAACGATGGCGATGCGCTGCCAGACATTCTTGCGATTGAAGGCGCGATCGAGCTCCTCGGGCGGCACCTCGCCCTCGCGCTCATCGAGCATCTTGACGTAGCCACCCAACGGGATGGCGGCGATGGCATACTCGGTGCCGTGGCGATCCACCCGCGACCAGATCGGCGTGCCGAAGCCCACCGAGAAGCG
The DNA here is from genome assembly GCF_021282295.1 of Halomonas sp. G15. Classification (NCBI taxonomy): domain Bacteria; kingdom Pseudomonadati; phylum Pseudomonadota; class Gammaproteobacteria; order Oceanospirillales; family Halomonadaceae; genus Halomonas; species Halomonas sp. G15. The sequence goes on from NZ_JAJSPA010000023.1 coordinate 7,819, forward strand.
CAACACCTTCACCCCGCAGCGCCGCGCCACCCAGAAGTGGCCGAACTCGTGGAAGGTGATCAGCAGGCCCAATACCACGATCACGGCCAGGATATTCTGGATCACGCCCAAGTCACTCTCCTCCTGACAGCATGGCTATTCATGTACAAGCTGACGCGCCTCACCGACGTGCCAGGTGGCACTCGGCGGCACGCCGCGCGCGGGTGTCCGCATCGAGGATCGCCTCGAGCTCGTCGGCCGGCTGCACCGGCTCGGCATCACGCACCCTCGCCACCAGCTCGGCGATACCGGTGAAGGGAAGCCTCCCGGCAAGGAAGGCCGCCACTGCCACCTCGTTGGCGGCATTGAGCACCGCCGGCGCCGTGCCGCCCGCCGCCATGGCGTCCCGCGCCAGGCCCAGGCAGGGAAAGGCGGCCTCATCGGGCGGCTCGAAGTCGAGGCGCGCGATCTGAAAGAGGTCCAGCGACTGGACGCCGGCGTCGATGCGTTCGGGCCACGCCAGGCCATAGGCGATGGGCGTACGCATGTCCGGGTTGCCGAGCTGGGCGATCACCGAACCGTCGCTGTAGGCGGCCATGGAGTGAATCACGCTCTGCGGATGCACCACCACCTGCACCTGATCGGGGCGGGCATCGAACAGCCAGCACGCCTCGATCAGCTCGAGCCCCTTATTCATCAGGGTGGCGCTGTCCACCGAGATCTTCTGCCCCATGCTCCAGTTGGGGTGGGCGCAGGCCTGGGCCGGGGTGACCCCGGCCAGTGCCTCGGCCGACCAGCCCCGGAAGGGGCCGCCGGAGGCGGTCAGCAGCAGCTGGGTCACCCCGTGACGAGCCAGGCCTCCGCGATGCTCCACGGGTAGACACTGGTAGATGGCATTATGTTCGGAGTCGATGGGCAGCAGGGTGGCACCATGGCGTGGCACCGCCTCCATGAACAGCGCCCCGGACATCACCAGGGCCTCCTTGTTGGCCAGCAGCACCCGCTTGCCGGCACGCACCGCGGCGAGTGTCGGCAGCAGGCCCGCGGCCCCCACGATGGCTGACATCACCACCTCGGCCTCGGGGGCCTCCGCCACCTCCACCAGCGCCTCGGCCCCGCTGCGCACCTCGGTGGCAACGCCGGCCTCGGCCAGGCGCTCGCGCAGCCAGCTGGCATCGGCCTCACGCTCGAGCACCGCCACGGCCGGACGATGACGCCGGCACAGCGCCAGCAGCGGTTCGCGGGAGCGGTGGGCGGTCAGCGCATGGACCCGATAGCGCTCGGGATGACGCGCGACAACATCCAGGGTGCTGGTGCCGATGGAGCCGGTGGCACCCAGCACGGTGACGCCCTGGCGGCGCAGGGCAGTATCGCTGGCCATCCTAGATCACCCCCGGTGCAAGCAGGGCGAACAGCGGCAACGCCGCGGTCAGGCTGTCGATGCGGTCGAGCACGCCGCCGTGGCCGGGCAGCAGGTTGCTGGAATCCTTGATGCCACGGTGGCGCTTGAGCATGCTCTCGAGCAGGTCGCCGAGCACCGAGACCAGGGTCACCGCCAGGGTGGTCAGCACCAGCAGGACGGCGTCGATCGCGACCAGCCCCTGGCCGATGGCGAACACCAGGGCCAGTACCAAAGTGGCCACCATGCCGCCGAGCACGCCCTCCCAGCTCTTGCCGGGGCTGACCCGCGGCGCCAGTTTCTGGCGTCCGAAGGCGCGGCCGGCGAAGTAGGCGCCGATATCGGCGCTCCACACCAGCAGCAGCACGAAGAGCAGCCAGATGCCACCGGTCTCGCGCAGCACATTGAGACCCACCCAGGCGGGCAGCAGCACCCAGAGGCCCATGGCCAGGCGCCTGGCGGCGGAGGACCACTGCCCGGTGCGCCCGGGATAGTGGGTGACCCAGTAGAGGTTGAGCGCCCAGCCGACCAGGCCCAGCCACAGCGGCCAGGCGGCCTGGATGCCGCCGGTGGCCCACAGCAGGGCCATGGCCACGGCCAGCGCGGCGACCAGCGCCAGGCGTCGGCGACGCCCCTCGACGCCAGCCAGGTTGGTCCACTCCCAGCCCCCCAGCAGCACGATGGCCGCGGTGAACAGGGCGAAGGCGCCGCCGTCTAGACCGAACAGACCCGCCAGCATCAGCGGTGCCAGCCAGGCCGCGGTGATGATGCGCTGTCTAAGCACCTTGAGCCTCGTCGATCTGGTCATCGGTCATGCCGAAGCGCCGCTTGCGGCGCCGGAAGTCCTCCAGCGCGGCATCGAAGGCGTCGGCGTCGAAATCGGGCCACAGGCGCTGCGTGAAGTGGAGCTCGGCGTAGGCCAGCTCCCAGAGCACGAAGTTGGAGATACGCTGCTCGCCGCTGGTACGGATGCACAGATCCACCGGGGCCACGCCGGCCAGGCTGAGCTCGCCGCCCAGCGCGGCCTCGTCGATCGCCTCGGGGGCGAGCTCGCCGGCGGCGACTCGCTCGCCCAGGCGACGCGCCGCCCGGGCCAGGTCCCAGTGGCCGCCGTAGTTGGCGGCGATCACCAGGTGCAGACGGGTGTTGTCGCGGGTCTTCGCCTCGGCGCGGGCGATATGCGCCTGGATCGCCTCGGAGAAGCCGCTGCGATCGCCGATCACCGTGAGGCGAATGCCGTTGGCGTGGAGCTTGTTCACCTCGCGCTTGAGCGCCAGCAGGAATAGCTCCATCAGCGCGCTCACCTCGGCCCTGGGGCGCTTCCAGTTCTCGCTGGAGAAGGCGAACAGGGTCAGGACCTCGACGCCACGTTCGGCGGCGCGGCGAATGGTGGCGCGCACCGCCTCGACGCCGGCGTGATGGCCGCGCACGCCGGAGAGGCCGCGCGCCTTCGCCCAGCGGTTGTTGCCATCCATGATGATCGCCACGTGGCGCGGCAGGCCGGCCTCGCTGGCGGCAGAAGCGCCGGCATCGGAGCCGGCGTCGGGGGAGTGCGTTGACGTCATGGGGTCTCGCTTCGGGTGTGTCGCCGCCGCCCGGCCGCGAGCGGGCCGGGCGGATGTCCTCAGACCTGCATCAGGTCGTGTTCCTTGGACTCCAGGGTCTTGTCGATCTCAGCGATATACTTGTCGGTCAGCTTCTGGATCGCCTCCTCGGCCTGGCGCTGCTCATCCTCGCTGATCTCCTTCTCCTTGAGCAGGGCCTTGATGTCACCGTTGGCATCGCGGCGCACGTTGCGCACCGCCACCCGGGAGTTCTCGGCCTCATGACGCGCCTGCTTGATATAGCCCTTGCGGGTCTCCTCGGTGAGCATCGGCAGCGGCACGCGGATATTGTTGCCGGCGGTCGAGGGGTTCAGGCCGAGGTCGGAGGTCATGATCGCCTTCTCGACCTTGGGCACCATGCTCTGCTCCCAGGGCACCACCGAGAGGGTGCGGGCATCCTCGGTATTGATGTTGGCCACCTGGTTCAGCGGAACCTGGCTGCCGTAATACTCGACGGTGACCGAGTCCAGGATGCTGGAGTGGGCCCGCCCGGTACGAATCTTGTTCAGGTTGCCGTGGAGCGCCTCGACGCTCTTCTTCATGCGGCTCTCTGCGTCCTTCTTGATGTCATTGATCACGATATCAGCCTCTGTCTATCAGCGTGCCTTCCTCGCCGCCCACCACCAGGTTGAGCAGGGCGCCGGGCTTGTTCATGTTGAAGACGCGTACCGGCATGTCATGGTCCCGCACCAGGCAGATGGCGGTCAAATCCATGACGCCGAGCTTCTGGGCCAGCGCGTCGTCGTAGCTGAGCTGGTCATACTTGACCGCGTCCGGGTACTTGACCGGATCCTTGTCGTAGACCCCATCCACCTTGGTGGCCTTGACCACCACGTCGGCATCGATCTCGATACCGCGCAGGCAGGCCGCGGAGTCGGTGGTGAAGAAGGGGTTGCCGGTACCGGCCGAGAACAGCACCACGTCGCCGGAGGTGAGGTAGCGGATAGCGGTCCGACGATCATAGTGCTCCACCACGCCGCTCATGGGAATCGCCGACATCACCCGCGAGCGGATGTTGGAGCGCTCCAGGGCGTCGCGCATGGCCAGGGCATTCATCACCGTGGCCAGCATGCCCATGTGATCGCCGGTGACCCGCTCCATGCCGGCCTCGTGCAGGGCGGCACCGCGGAACAGGTTGCCGCCACCGACCACGATGCCCACCTGGACGCCGATACCGACCAGCTGCCCGATCTCCAGAGCCATGCGGTCGAGCACCTTGGGGTCGATGCCGAACTCGGCATCCCCGGTCAGTGCCTCGCCGGAAAGCTTGAGCAGGATCCGCTTGTACTTCGACTTCTGGGTGCGCGGCTTGGCGGGCGCTTCGACGTGATCGGATGTGGACATGGCATCATCTCCTGAGCATCAGCGGTGGCATGACGGGGCGACCGGATCGACCGGCCGGATACGCGAAGGCGTGCGCTCGCGCGCACGCCATCATCTTAGCGGAACTTCCGACCTCAGCTGCGCTTGGCCTGTTCCATCACTTCCTTGGCGAAGTCGACCTCTTCCTTCTCGATGCCCTCGCCCACCTCGAAGCGGGTGAAGCCGACCACCTCGCCGCCGGCCGCCTTGACGAACTCGGCCACGGACTGGTCCGGGTTCTTGACGAAGGGCTGCTCGGTCAGGCTGTTCTCGGCCAGGTACTTCTTGAGGCGGCCCTGGACCATCTTCTCGGCGATCTGCTCGGGCTTGCCGGCCATGTCGGGCTGGGCCAGGATGATCGCCTTCTCGGCGTCCAGCTGCTCCTGTGGCATGTCCTCGGGACGTGCCACGGCCGGATTGATGGCGGCGACGTGCATGGCGACGTCCTTGGCCACCTCGGCGTTGCCACCCTTGAGCTCGGTCAGCACGCCGATACGGCCGCCGTGGACGTACTCGCCCACCAGGTTGCCGGCGCCGGCCTCGACCACCACGCTGCGACGCACACCGATGTTCTCGCCGATCTTCTGCACCAGCTGCTCGCGGGCGGTTTCCAGATCACCGGCCATGACGGCGGCCACGTCTTCGCTCTTGGCCGCGAAGAAGGCGTCGGCGATCTTCTCGGCGAAGGCCGTGAAGTTGTCGTCACGGGCGACGAAGTCGGTCTCGGAGTTGATCTCGACCATCACGCCGTAGCTGCCATCCTCGGCCACGCGGGTCACCACGATGCCTTCGGCGGCGGTACGACCGGCCTTCTTGGCGGCCTTGAGACCGGAGTTCTTGCGCAGGTTCTCGATGGCCTGATCGATGTCACCGTCGGTCTCGGTGAGGGCCTTCTTGCACTCCATCATGCCGAGCCCGGTACGCTCGCGCAGTTCCTTGACCTGGGAGGCGCTGATAGCTGCCATGGGTGTCACCTCTGAATATCTCGGGAAGTGGGCCGGACCCTCACTGGGGAGAATCCGGAAAATTCGGAGAAGAAAGGGGGCCGCGGCCCCCTTCTCGTCTAACCGGCATCGATGGCAGCGGCATGACAGGCCACCCACTGCCGCCGATCAGACGGGCCGCGATCACTCGGCGGCGCTGTCGCTTTCCTGGGCGGCGGGCTCTTCGGTCACCTCGACGAACTCGTCGGGACGACCTTCCTTGGCACGCGCGCAGGCATCGGCGATGGACTTGACGTAGATCTGGATGGCGCGGATGGAGTCATCATTGCCGGGGATCACGTAGTCGACGCCGTCCGGATCGGAGTTGGTATCCACCACGCCGATGACCGGGATGCCCAGCTTGTTCGCCTCGTTGATGGCGATGCGTTCATGATCGACGTCGATCACGAACAGGGCGTCGGGCAGGCCACCCATCTCCTTGATACCACCCACGGACCGCTCGAGCTTGTCCTGCTCGCGGGTCGCCATCAGCACTTCCTTCTTGGTCAGCTTCTCGAAGGTGCCGTCCTCGTGCATGGTCTCGAGGTCGCGCAGGCGCTTGATGGAAACGCGGATGGTCTTGTAGTTGGTCAGCATGCCGCCGAGCCAGCGGTGGTTGACGAACGGCTGACCGACGCGGTTGGCCTCTTCCTTGATGATCTTGCTCGCGCTGCGCTTGGTGCCGACGAACAGGATCTTGTTGTTGGCCGCTGCCATCTTCTCGACCACATCGATCGCCTCATTGAGGGCCGGCAGGGTGTGCTCGAGGTTGATGATGTGGATCTTGTTGCGGGCGCCGAAGATGAACTTGCTCATCTTCGGGTTCCAGTACTTGGTCTGGTGACCGAAGTGAGCACCTGCCTTGAGCAGGTCACGCATATTGACGTGTGCCATGGATGACTCCTGAAATATCGGGTTAGGCCTCCATGCACCCCATGGATCCGACCGCCGCACTCGTGAGAGACGCGACAGCACCCGGGACCATGTGCCGGTGCATGTGTGTTTTCAAGGCGTTATGTTGATTGACGCCCTCGCTATCGCGGGCTCCCGGCCCGGCTTCGCGACCAGGAGGTCGCAAGAGACGCTGCCGACAGGCTCGGCGATTGCAGGAAGGCGCGCAGCTTTATACCATGGAATAACGCCGAGATGAAGCCGTCCGCGCGCGTACCGTACCCTCCCGCGGACACCCTACCCCCGAATCCGAGACCTCATGAACGTACCCATCAAGACGCCCGACGAGATCGAGAAGATGCGCGAGGCGGGCCGTCAGGCCGCCCGCGTGATCGAGATGATCACCCCTCACGTCAAGGCCGGCATCTCCACCGGCGAGATCGACCGCCTGTGCCACGACTTCATCGTCGACGAGCTGGGCTCCACCCCCGCCCCGCTCGACTACCACGGCTTCCCCAAGTCGGTGTGCACCTCGATCAACCACGTGGTATGCCACGGCATCCCTGATGACGCCAAGAAGCTCAAGAACGGCGACATCATGAACCTGGACATCACCGTGAAGACCGCCGACGGCTACCATGGCGACTCCAGCGTGATGTTCGTGATCGGCGAAACCATCCAGGGCGAGCGCCTGTGCCGGGTCACCCAGGAGTGCCTGTACAAGAGCATGGCGCTGATGCGCCCGGGCGTGCGCCTCTCCACCCTGGCCCAGGCTATCCAGAAGCACGCCGAGGCCAACGGCTACTCGGTGGTACGCGACTTCTGCGGCCACGGCATCGGCGCCAGCTTCCATGAGGACCCGCAGGTGCTGCACTACGACGGCTATGCCCCCGAGGCCGATATCGAACTCGCCGCCGGCATGTGCCTGACCGTCGAGCCGATGATCAACGTGGGCGGCTACCGCACCAAGGTGCTGCGCGACGGCTGGACCGCGGTGACCCGTGACCGCAGCCTCTCCGCCCAGTGGGAGCACACCCTGCTGGTCACCGAGACGGGCGTCGAGGTGCTGACCGCACGCAGCGACGAAGACCTCTCCTTCCTCGAGCACTGAGCCGATGCTGCTCCACCACTACCGCTTCACGCCGGACGAGACGCTGTTCGACGTCGACGGCTTTCGCGAAGAGCTCTCGGGCAGCCGCTCGCCCATCGCCCCCTTCAAGGCGGCGCTGCGTGAGATCCAGGCACGCCTCGACGAGCGCTTCCGCGCCGGCGCCGATATCCGCGACCTGGTCCACGGTCGCGCCTGGTGCCTGGATCGGCTGCTGGCGGTGGCCTGGGAGCAGCACACCTGGCCCGATGAGGGCGTCGCCCTGCTCGCCGTGGGTGGCTACGGCCGCGGGGAGCTGCACCCGCACTCCGACGTCGACCTGCTGTTACTGCTCGAGCAGGACGACGACGCCCCCTACCGGGAGGCGCTGACCGCCTTCATCACCTTCCTGTGGGACATTGGCCTGGAGATCGGCCACAGCGTGCGCTCGCTGGCCGACTGCGAGCGCGAAGCCGAGGCCGACGTCACGGTGATCACCAACCTGCTGGAGAGCCGCACCATCGCCGGCCCCGAGCGACTGCGCGAAGCGATGAAGACACGCCTGGCGCCCGAGCGAGTGTGGCCGGCGGACCGCTTCTTCGAGGCCAAGTGGCAGGAGCAGATCAACCGCCACTACCGCCACAACAACTCCGAGTACCATCTGGAGCCCAACATCAAGAGTGCCCCCGGCGGGCTGCGCGATATCCAGATGATCGGCTGGGTGGCCAAGCGCCACTTCGGCAGCGAGCGCTACGAGGACCTGGTCGCCACGGGCTTCATGAACGACCCGGAGCTGCGCATCCTCAGCCAGGGCCAGGCCTTCCTGTGGCAGGTGCGCTACGCCCTGCACATGCTCACCGGCCGCGCCGAGGACCGCCTGCTGTTCGACCACCAGCGCACCATCGCCGAGCTGTTCGGCTTCCGCGACACCCCGGAGCGCCTCGCCGTCGAGCAGTTCATGAAGCGCTACTATCGCCACGTGACGGCGCTGGCCGGCCTCAACGACATGCTGCTGCAGCACTTCGACGAGGCGATCCTCCACGCCGGCGAAGCCCTGCCGGTGGAGCCGCTCAACGAGCGCTTCGAGATCAAGGATGGCTATATCCAGGCGCGCTCGCGCACCGTCTTCCGCGATCGCCCCTCGGCACTGCTCGAGCTGTTCCTGCTGATGGCCGAGCACCCGGGGATCGAGGGGGTACGGGCCGACACCATCCGCCAGATCCGCGACCATCGCCACCTGATCGATGACCTCTACCGCGATGACGTGCGCCACCAGAGCCTGTTCATGGAACTGCTGCGCTCCGGTGGCAACGTGGCACGCCAGCTGCGGCGCATGAACCGCTACGGGGTGCTGGGCAAGTACCTGCCGGAGTTCGGCCGCGCCGTGGGTCTGATGCAGCACGACCTCTTCCATATCTACACCGTGGATGCCCACACCCTGCATCTGCTGAAGTTCATCCATGGTTTCCGCAAGCCCGAGGCCCGCGAGACCTTCCCAGTCGCCGCCAACGTGATCCACCAGTTGCCCAAGCTGGAGCTGCTGTGGATCGCCGGGCTCTACCACGACATCGGCAAGGGGCGCGGCGGCGACCACTCGCTGCTCGGCGCCCGCGACGTGGAGGGCTTCGCCGAGCGCCACGGCCTCTCGCCACGGGATACCCGCCTGGTGAGCTGGCTGGTGGAGCACCACCTGACCATGTCGATGGTGGCCCAGAAGCGCGACATCACCGACCCCGACGTGATCGCCGACTTCGCCCGCCTGGTGGGCGACGAGACCCGCCTCGACTACCTCTACGTGCTGACCGTGGCCGACATCAACGCCACCAACCCCACGCTGTGGAACGGCTGGCGCGCCTCGCTGCTGCGCCAGCTGCATGCCGAGACCAAGCGCGCCCTGCGCCGTGGCCTGGAGAACCCGCTGGAGCGCAACGACTGGGTCAACGAGACCCGTGACGAGGCACTCTCGCTGCTCGCCGCGGTGGGCGCCGACATGGACCAGGTGCAGCGACTGTGGGAGTCGCTTGGCGAGGACTACTTCCTGCAGTATGCCCCCAGCGAGATCGCCTGGCAGACCCAGGGCATCCTCGGCCACTCCGACAGCCAGCTGCCGCTGATCCTGCTCAGCGCCCCGGCCGAGGGCATGGCCGAAGGCGGTACCAAGGTGTTCATCCACACCCGCTCGGTGGATGACCTGTTCGCCGCCACCGCCGCTGCCCTGGACCAGCTCGGCCTCTCCATCCACGATGCGCGCATCGCCACCTCCAGCAACGACTGGACGCTGAACACCTTCATCGTGCTCGACGACCATGGCGACCCGATCCGCGAGCCCGAGCGGCTGGAGGAGATCCGCGCCCACCTGGTGGAGGAGCTCGACGATCCCGACGACTACCCCCAGATCGTTACCCGCCACACCCCCCGCCAGCTGCGCCACTTCAAGGTGCCCACCGAGGTGATCATCGAGCAGGACCCGGCTAACGAGCGTACCCTGCTGGAGCTGATCGCCCCCGACAGGCCCGGGCTGCTGGCCCGGGTGGGTCGTATCTTCATGGAGCAGGACATCGCCCTCTCCGCGGCCAAGATCGCCACCCTCGGCGAGAAGGTGGAGGACGTCTTCTTCATCACCGACAAGGCCGGCCGCCCCCTCACCGACCCCGAACGCCAGGCGCGGCTGCGCGAGCGCCTGGTGGAGGTGCTGGATGTGTCAGGGTAGGCGCGAGACCGCAACAGCCGGGCTATCGCAGTTAGCGACAGGGAATAGCGAAAGGCGCCGGGGACAGGTCGGAGAGGGGGTCCTACGCCAGGGATGGCGTCGGTAGCGTACAGGGACGTATTCACAGCGCCCCCTCATAGACCTGTCGCCGGAACAGCCTTGAGCGGTGCTGCCATCTGCGATAGCCCTGGGGCAACAGCCTCGTGTTTGAGGCCTTACGCGGCCTTCCCTATAATCGAGCCCCCATCCGACCACGATCCATCACAACGACGACGCCCGCGGCCACGGCCCAAGAGGCGCGCCTGGACGCCCATGAACCCCGATCTCGACGCCCTCAAGCCCTATCCCTTCGAGCGGCTGGCCGCCCTCAGGGCCGACGTGACGCCCCCCGAAGGGCTCGCGCACATCCCGCTGACCATCGGCGAGCCCCAGCACGCCCCCTTCGCCGCGACGCTCGAGGCACTGCACGCCCATCAGGACGAGTTCGCCCGCTACCCGGCCACCGGCGGCCTTGCCGCACTGCGTGAGGCGATCGGTGGCTGGGCTACGCGCCGCTTCGGTCTCGCCGGGCTCGACGCCGAGACCCAGGTGCTTCCGGTCAATGGCACCCGCGAGGCGATCTTCGCCTTCGTCCAGGCGGCACTCGACCGCACCCGTCCGGCGAAGGTGGCGATGCCCAACCCCTTCTACCAGATCTACGAGGGCGCCACCCTGCTCGCCGGCGGCGAGCCCTACTATCTCGACTGCCGCGCCGACAACGGTTTCAGGCCCGACCTCGACGCCGTGTCCGCCGACACCTGGCGCCAGGTGCAGGTCGTCTTCCTCTGCTCGCCGGGCAACCCCACGGGTGCGGTGACGCCACTGGCGGAATTCCAGCGGCTGATCGAACTGGCCGACGAACACGACTTCATCATCGCCTCGGACGAGTGCTACTCGGAGCTCTACCTGGACGAGGCGGCCCCGTCGCCGGGGCTGCTCGAGGCCTGCGCGGCGCTGGGCCGCCATGACTACCGGCGCTGCCTGGTGTTCCACTCGCTCTCCAAGCGCTCCAACTTGCCGGGGCTGCGCTCCGGCTTCGTGGCCGGCGACGCCGCGCTGATCGCCCCTTTCCGGCGCTACCGTACCTATCACGGCTGCGCCATGGCCCTGCCGGTGCAGCACGCCTCCATCGCCGCCTGGAACAACGAGGCCCACGTGCTTGCCAACCGCGACGCCTATCGCGAGAAGTTCGCCGCGGTCACCGAGATCCTCGCCCCGGTGATGGAGTTTCCTGTTCCCGAGGCGAGCTTCTACCTGTGGCCGGCGGTACCCGGTGGCGACGATGAAGGCTTTACACGGGAGCTGCTGCGCCATGCCAACGTCAGCGTGCTGCCCGGTTCCTATATGGGTCGTCCCGCTGCCGACGACAGGATGGGCCGGGGCGGCGGCAGCGGCACCAACCCCGGCAGCGGTCGACTGCGCCTGGCGCTGGTCGCCGAGGCCCGGGCCACCGCCGAGGCGGCACGCCGCATCCGCGATTTCATCGAGAGGAGGCTGTGATGTTCACCCTGTACGGCATCAAGAACTGCGATACCTGTCGCCGCGCCCGCAAGGCGATGGATGGCTCGGGCATTCCCTACCAGTTCCATGACCTCCGTGAGGATGGCCTTTCCGCGCCACTGCTCGAGCATATCCTCGACAAGGTGCCGGTGCTTACAGCGCTCAACAAGCGCAGCACCACCTGGCGCAACCTGCCCGATGAAGAGAAGAACGAGGTGGATGCCAACAGCGCCCGAGAGCTGCTGCTCGCCCACCCCACCCTGCTCAAGCGCCCGCTGCTGGATACCGGCGAGGAGATTCGCGTGGGCTATCGCGACGGCGACTACGACGATCTTCAGGGCTGACCCCCGACGTTCACGACCCACATTATTATCACTCGACCCACGAGGACTCTCGACATGCTGAGCTTTGCACTCGGAACCGGCACCCAGAACACCCAGGGCGACTGGCTGGAGATCTACTACCCGGCGCCGCTGCTCAACCCGGACGACACCCTGATCGAGGCGGTCAAGCGGGTGCTGGATGTGCCGGAAGGCAACGCCGCGGTGAGCTTCCTGCCCGAGCAGTGCGCCGAGCTGGCCGGCGCCCTCAAGGCTGCCGGCCACGCCGAGCAGGCGGAGCTGGCCGAGGCCTTCGCCGGGGCGACGCGCCCGCTGGTGGCGATGTTCATCGCCGAGGACCTGCCACCGCAGAGCGCCCCGGAGGTCTACCTCAAGCTGCACCTGCTCTCCCACCGCCTGGTCAAGCCCCACGGCCTCGACCTCACCGGCATGTTCGGCCTGCTGCGCAATATCGCCTGGACCAGCGAGGGCGCCATCGACGTCCAGGAGCTGCCCGCTCGCCGCCTCAAGGCACGCCTGGAGGGCCGTCCCCTGTCCGTGGACTGTGTCGACAAGTTCCCCAAGATGACCGACTACGTGGTCCCCGGCGGCGTGCGCATCGGCGACACCGCTCGTGTGCGCCTGGGCGCTTACCTGGGCGAGGGCACCACCGTGATGCACGAGGGCTTCGTCAACTTCAACGCCGGCACCGAAGGCCCCGGCATGATCGAGGGCCGCATCTCCGCCGGCGTGATGGTGGGCAAGGGCTCGGACCTCGGCGGCGGCTGCTCCACCATGGGCACCCTCTCCGGTGGCGGCAATATCGTTATCAAGGTCGGCGAGGGCTGCCTGATCGGTGCCAACGCCGGCATCGGTATCCCGCTGGGTGACCGCTGCACCGTGGAGGCGGGCCTCTACCTCACCGCCGGCGCCAAGGTCACCCTGCTCGACGACCAGGGCCAGGAGGTCAAGACCGTGGCCGCCCGCGAGCTGGCCAACCAGGACGACCTGCTGCTGCGCCGCAACTCCCAGAACGGCCGCATCGAGTGCCTGACCAACAAGAGCGCCATCGCGCTCAACGAGGCGCTGCATGCCCACAACTGATCCTGCCGGTCTCTCGCCCACCCTGCGGCTCGCCTTCGACCTGCTGGCGCGCCCCTCGGTGACACCGGACGATCTGGAGTGTCAGGAGTTGATGATCGAGCGCCTCACGGCGCTCGGTTTTCATGTCGAGCGCCTGCCCTTCGGCGACGTCGAGAACTTCTGGGCCACCCGCGGCCACCACGGCCCGCTGCTGGCCTTCGCCGGTCACACCGATGTGGTCCCCAGCGGCCCCCATACCCGCTGGGACTTCCCGCCCTTCGAGCCCTGTATCGACGACGACGGCATGCTCCGGGGTCGTGGCGCTGCCGACATGAAGGGCAGCCTGGCGGCGATGATCACCGCAGTGGAACGCTTCGTGGCGAACCATCCCGATCACCACGGCCGCCTGGGGTTCCTGATCACCTCCGACGAGGAGGGCCCCGCGAAGGACGGCACACGCGCCGTGGTGGAACACCTGCGCGAGCGTCATGAGCGCCTCGACTACTGCATCGTAGGCGAGCCATCCTCCACTTCCCGGCTGGGCGACGTGATCAAGAACGGCCGGCGTGGCTCGCTGGGCGGCGTACTGCATATCAGGGGCGTGCAAGGCCATGTGGCCTACCCCCACCTGGCGCGCAACCCGATCCACCAGGCGATGCCCGCGCTGGATGCGCTGACCCGGGAACACTGGGACGCCGGCAACGACTTCTTCCCGGCTACCAGCTTCCAGGTCTCCAACTTCCGCTCGGGCACCGGCGCCACCAACGTCATCCCCGGCGAGGTGGAGGTAGTGTTCAACTTCCGCTTCTCCACCGAGGTGACCCACGAGGAACTCCGCGCGCGCACCGAAGCGATCCTCGATGCCCACGGCCTGGACTACGAGCTGGACTGGACCCTAAACGGCGAGCCCTTTCTTACCGCCGAGGGCGAGCTCGTGGAGGCCGCGGTGCGGGGCGTCGAGGAGGTCACCGGCCACACGCCTGAGCTCTCCACCAGCGGCGGCACCTCGGACGGCCGCTTCATCGCCACCCTGGGCAGCCAGGTGGTGGAGCTGGGCCCCCTCAATGCGACCATCCACCAGGTCAACGAGCGGGTGCGCGCCGCCGACCTGGACGAGCTGAGCCGCATCTACGAGGCGGTCATGAAGCACCTGTTCATCAACGGCAGCGCCCGACCCTGAGGCTTGCATGACAGCTGACAGCGAAACCCGTTACCCCGATATCGAGATCTACCTGGCCAAGGCGCCCGTGGCGTCACTCGATGAGTGGCTGGGTACGGCCATCGGCGCCGAGCCCCTGGCCCCCGCCGGCAAGGGCAAGTGGCGCACCCGCGGCCGGCTTGCCGGCGGTGAGATCCCGGTGCTGCTGGTGGAGCGTGCCGCCGACGGCTTCGCCAGCCTGTGGTTCGACAGCGCGGAGACTCCCTGGCCGGACGACGCGGCCTGCGCCCGCGCCGCCGCCATGCAGCTGGGTAGCGAGGTACGCTGTTCGCTGGGGGGGTGGCAGCCCGGCGACGAGCCCGACCGCTTCCTGCGGGTGCTCCCCGACGGCCGCGAGGAGGAGATCCACTGGCCCGACTCCGGCCACTAGCCGCAAACGACATCGCCCCGCATGTGCGGGGCGATGTCGTGTCTAGCGAGAGTGCCGACGTTACTCTGGCCGCGCCGACGGGCGCAGCCGCACTGCTAGGTGATCACGGTAACATCGTCGGCCTGCAGGCCCTTCTCGTTCTCCACCACGTGATAGCGCACCTTCTGGCCCTCGGCCAGGGTGCGATGACCGCGACCGCGAATGGCGCGGAAGTGGACGAAGACATCCTCGCCGCTGTCACGAGTGATGAAACCGTACCCCTTGTTGACGTTGAACCACTTCACCTCGCCGAGCTCGCGATCGTCGTTCTCGACCTCGGCCAGGTTGACCAGCTGGGGAGTAAGGACATTGACCGCCAGGGTGCCGATAAGCAGCACCAGGAAGACCGCCAGCGCGGCCGCGGCATAGACCACGGCGACGCCGCCGATGGCGAGGCTCTCGAACAGCGCCTCGGAGAGGGCGCCGCCGGCCAGGTGAATGAACAGGGCGATCAGCAGCGGCGCCGGGGCGGCGAGCAGCAGGCTGACCAGACTACAGCGAAACATGACCTTGCGATTCATGGACTCGAATGACTCTCTTGTTGGTAATGAACGATATTGACAACCATGGGAAGGTGCCACGGTGAACGGTGACACGCAGCGACAGGATTCTAGCATGAGCACAACACGGGCGTCCGATGCCCTGAACGAGCGCCTGGAGGCGCTGGAGAGCCGTATCGCCTACCAGGAGCACTGGCTGGATACCCTGGATCAGGCGGTAGCCGCCCAGGAGACGCGCCTGGCCAAGCTGGAGCGCATCAATGCATTGATGCAGCAGAAGATCCGCGAGCAGCAGCGGGCGCTGCAGGAGAGTGACGCGGCGCAACCTCGCCCCGAGGACGAGCTGCCGCCGCACTACTAGCACTCTGGGGAGTTGGCATGATCACCAACCAGGCCCAGCTGTCCACCTGGCCTACGCGGCACCGAACCGCGGCTTGCCCGGCGACAGTCCCCGGATCGCCGGACCGCCGAGGAGGCGCTGTGAACCCATCCCTGGGCGCTACCGACGCCCTGCTTCGCTCTCGCGTCCTGCTACGCTTGCAGGACCGGTGCTGGCCATCCATGGCCAGCCCGTTCGGAGCAGTGCTCCTCACCCCTGGCGTAGGACCTCCTCTACGGACTGTCCCCGGCGCCGCTCACCTCAGTGGCTTTGACACTCGGCGTTTTTTGCCGGATGAGATGGGTTACACCTCGTCCAGATAACGCTCGGCGTCCAGGGCGGCCATGCAGCCGCTGCCGGCGGAGGTGATCGCCTGGCGGTAGACATGATCCATGACATCGCCGGCGGCAAACACACCCGGCACGCTGGTAGCGGTGGCGTTGCCATCGAGGCCTGACTTGACCCGGATATAGCCACCGCTCATCTCCAGCTGCCCCTCGAAGATGCCGGTGTTGGGGCTGTGGCCGATGGCGATGAAGACGCCCGGCGCGGCCAGCTCCTTCGTCTCGCCGCTCTCGGTGGACTTGAGGCGCACGCCGGTCACGCCGGTGTTGTCGCCCAGCACCTCATCCAGGGTGTGGTTCCACTCCAGCACCACCTTGCCCTCCTCGCCCTTCTGGAACAGCTTGTCCTGGAGGATCTTCTCGGAACGCAGGCTGTCGCGACGGTGCACGAGGGTCACCTTGGAGGCGATGTTGGCCAGGTAGAGCGCCTCCTCCACGGCGGTGTTGCCGCCGCCCACCACGACCACCTCCTGGTTGCGGTAGAAGAAGCCATCGCAGGTGGCGCAGGCCGAGACCCCCTGCCCCATGAACTTCTGCTCCGACTCGAGCCCCAGATAGCGGGCACTGGCCCCGGTGGCGATGATCAGCGCGTCGCAGGTGTAGGTACCGTTGTCGCCCTTCAGGGTGAAGGGCCGCTCCCGCAGCTCCACCTCGTGGATATGGTCGAACAGCACCTCGGTGTCGAAGCGCTCGGCATGGCGCTGCATGCGCTCCATCAGCTCGGGCCCCTGCACGCCGGCGTCGTCGCCGGGCCAGTTGTCCACATCGGTGGTGGTGGTCAGCTGGCCACCCGCCTGCATGCCGGTGATCAACAGCGGCTTGAGGTTGGCGCGGGCCGCGTAGACCGCGGCGGTGTAGCCCGCCGGGCCAGAGCCGAGAATGATCAGGCGTTCGTGACGCGCATCGCTCATGAGTAACCTCGTGGCTAGGGAGTTGATAAAGTGGCGCCATTGTAGCAGCCACCGGCGCACATCGCGGCCCGTCCGACGCGTCGCGTCGTCGCGTGCCCGACACGGGTGGTTAGATCACCTCGTCGTCGCGCCCCAGCGAGACCGTCAACGCCTCCGGGTCGCCGGGGTCGGCGTCGATGCGCACCTGGATCGGCGCGCAGCAGACGTGGCAATCCTCCCAGGTGAGCTGACTGCCCTGAGAAACATCCAGCAGCAGGTCGAAGGGGGCATCACAATAGGGACAGCGCACCCGCCGCGGGATCAGCTCCTGCTCATGCATTCTGGCTCCCCGGGCGTCACCGGCCCGTCATCAAGAACGTGAAGAGTGTGTGTCGACTAGATGGCGGCGAACACCTGACGTTTCAAGCGAGCCCGCCAGGCAGCCATTGAAAAGCCTGCCTATCATGACCATGTACTCTCAGACGACCAGGAAGGTTCGTTCACTCTCCGCGACGAGGAGGACTTCGATGAGCACCGATTCCATTCCCGATACCCTGCAGACCCTAGAGGCCGCGGGCAATACCTACCACTACCACAGCCTGCCGAAGGCCGCCGAGGCCCTGGGCAGCATCGACCGCCTGCCCAAGACCCTCAAGATCCTGCTCGAGAACCAGCTGCGCTTCGCCGACGACGAGAGCGTCGCCCGCGAGGACATGCAGGCGCTGGTCGACTGGCAGCAGGAGGGGCGCTCCGACCGCGAGATCGGCTACCGCCCGGCCCGGGTGCTGATGCAGGACTTCACCGGTGTACCCGGGGTGGTCGACCTGGCCTCCATGCGGGCCGCCGTGGAAAGCCTGGGCGAGGATCCGGCGCGCATCAACCCGCTGTCGCCGGTGGACCTGGTCATCGACCACTCGGTGATGGTCGACAAGTTCGGCAACCCCACGGCGTTCAAGGACAACGTGGCCATCGAGATGGAGCGCAACCACGAGCGCTACGAATTCCTGCGCTGGGGCCAGCAGGCCTTCGACAACTTCCGCGTGGTACCGCCCGGCACCGGCATCTGCCACCAGGTCAACCTCGAGTACCTGGGCAAGACGGTGTTCACCAAGGAGCAGGACGGCCGGACCCTGGCCTACCCTGACACCCTGGTGGGCACCGACTCCCACACCACCATGATCAACGGCCTGGGCGTGCTGGGCTGGGGCGTAGGCGGCATCGAAGCCGAGGCCGCCATGCTCGGCCAGCCGGTCTCGATGCTGATCCCCGAGGTGGTGGGCTTCAAGCTCACCGGCAAGCTGCGCGAGGGCATCACCGCCACCGACCTGGTGCTCACCGTGACCCAGATGCTGCGCAACCACGGCGTGGTGGGCAAGTTCGTCGAGTTCTATGGTGACGGCCTCAAGGACCTGCCGCTGGCCGACCGCGCCACCATCGCCAACATGGCCCCGGAGTACGGCGCCACCTGCGGTTTCTTCCCGGTGGATGACGAGACGCTGACCTACATGCGCCTCACCGGCCGCGACGACGCCCAGCTGGCACTGGTGGAGGCCTACAGCAAGGCCCAGGGGCTGTGGCGTGAGCCCGGCGACGAGCCGATATTCAGCGACACCCTGGCACTGGACATGACCGAGGTCGAGGCCAGCCTGGCCGGCCCCAAGCGGCCCCAGGACCGGGTGGCGCTCAAGGACATGAAGTCGGCCTTCTCCAAGGTGATGGAGGACGACGGCAAGCCGCTCTCCACCACCGAGAAAGGCAAGCTGATGTCCGAGGGCGGCCAGACCGCGGTCGGCATCGAGGAGAGTTACGAACACGCCGACAGCCAGGACGTGGACCTCGACGGCGAGGCCTTCCGGCTCGACCCGGGGGCCGTGGTGATCGCCGCCATCACCTCATGCACCAACACCTCCAACCCCAGCGTGATGATGGCCGCCGGCCTGCTGGCGAGGAAGGCCCGCGAGAAGGGGCTTACCACCAAGCCGTGGGTCAAGACCTCGCTCGCACCGGGCTCCAAGGTGGTCACCGACTACCTGGCTGCCGGCGGCGTGCAGGATGACCTCAATGCCCTGGGCTTCAACCTGGTGGGCTACGGCTGTACGACCTGCATCGGCAACTCGGGGCCGCTGGCCGAGCCCATCGAGAAGGCCATCGACACAGCCGACCTCACCGTGGCCTCGGTCCTCTCCGGCAACCGCAACTTCGAGGGCCGGGTCCACCCGCTGGTCAAGACCAACTGGCTCGCCTCGCCGCCCCTGGTGGTGGCCTATGCCCTGGCCGGCAACGTCCAGCTCGACCTGACCCGCGAGCCCATCGGCACCGGCAAGGACGGTGAGCCGGTCTACCTCAAGGACATCTGGCCCAGCCAGGCGGAGATCGCCGAGGCCGTGGAGCAGGTCAACACCGAGATGTTCCGCAAGGAGTATGCCGAGGTGTTCGACGGCGACGAGGTGTGGAAGGCCATCGAGGTCCCTCAGAGCAAGGTCTACCAGTGGTCCGACGACTCGACCTACATCCAGCACCCGCCCTTCTTCGAGGGTATGGGGCGCGAGCCCGACGCCATCGAGGACGTCAAGGGGGCCCACATCCTGGCCATGCTGGGCGACTCGGTGACCACCGACCATATCTCGCCGGCCGGTGCCATCAAGCCCGACAGCCCCGCCGGTCGCTACCTGCAGGAGCGCGGGGTCAAGCCGGTGGACTTCAACTCCTACGGCTCGCGCCGCGGCAACCACGAGATCATGATGCGCGGCACCTTCGCCAACGTGCGCATCAAGAACGAGATGCTCGATGGCGTGGTCGGCGGCGAGACCCGACATGTTCCCTCAGGCGAGCAGATGGCGATCTATGACGCTGCCATGCGCTACCAGCAGGAGGGCACGCCGCTGGTGGTGGTGGCCGGCAAGGAGTACGGCACAGGCTCCAGCCGCGACTGGGCCGCCAAGGGCACCCGCCTGCTCGGCGTAAGGGCGGTACTGGCCGAGTCCTACGAGCGTATCCACCGCTCCAACCTGATCGGCATGGGTGTGGTCCCGCTGCAGTTCCCGCAAGGCGAGAGCCGCCAGTCACTGGGCCTTACCGGTGACGAGCGGATCTCCATCGAGGGGCTCTCCGAGCTCACCCCGGGCGGCAAGGTCAAGGTGACCATCGCCTCCGACAAGGGCGAGAAGACGCTCGAGGCGCTGTGCCGTATCGACACCGCCAACGAGCTGGAGTACTACCGCCACGGCGGCATCCTCCACTACGTGCTACGCAAGATGATCGGCGCCGCGTAACCCCAACCCTCAGCGCAGCAGCAAAAGGCCCCGCCGGGAAACCGGCGGGGCCTTTCTCGATTCAGTGCACTATCAGAAGGAGCGGCGACGATAACGCCTGTACTCCGGCTCCCAGGAGTTGCGCTCGATGGCCTCGCGCAGCTTGATGCCATCGGTCTTCAGCGCCACGCCCTCGCCCTGGGCCTGGCCGGCCACATCGAAGGCGATCGCCTTGGATAGCTCACGGATCTTGGCGAGCGGCGGCAGCAGCGCCCCCTCGCCCTGCTTGACGATGGGTGCCTCGCGGGCCAGCGCCCGGGAGGCCGCCATCAGCATGTCGTCGGTCACCCGCCTCGCACCCGAGGCCACCACTCCCAGGCCGATGCCGGGGAAGATATAGGCGTTGTTGCACTGGGCGATGGGGATGGTGCGCCCCCCATGCTCCACCGGGGCAAAGGGGCTGCCGGTGGCGACCAGCGCGGCACCGTCGGTCCAGCGGATCACGTCCTCGGGCAGCGCCTCGGCCTGTGAGGTGGGGTTGGAGAGCGGCATGATCACCGGCGTCTCGCAGCCGGCGTGCATGGTACGCACCACCTCCTCGGTGAAGATGCCCGGGCGTCCACAGACACCGATCAGCACGCTGGGCCTGACCCGACGGATCGTCTCCACCAGCTCCTGGCCGCTCCAGCCCTGGGTGAGTGCCGCTTCATGGGCCAGGCGGCTCTGGAAGTCGCGCAGCCACTCCTGGTCGTCGGTGACCAGCCCCTCGCGGTCGACCATGTAGATACGGGCGCGGGCCTCCCGGTCGGTGAGGCCCTCGGCCTGCATCGCCACCACCACCTGCTCGGCGATGCCGCAGCCGGCGGAACCGGCGCCCACGAACACCACCCGCTGCTGGGCGATGCCCTCACCACGTGCCTGGCAGGCGGCCATCAGGGTACCCACCACCACCGAGGCGGTGCCCTGGACGTCGTCGTTGAAGCAGCACAGCTCGTCGCGGTAACGCGTGAGCAGCGGCACGGCATTGGCCTGGGCGAAGTCCTCGAACTGCAGCAGCACGCCGGGCCAACGCCGCTTCACCGCAGCGATGAACTCCGCGATAAAGGCGTCGTACTCCTCCTGGGAGATGCGTGGGTGACGCCAGCCCATGTACATGGGGTCGTCGAGCAGCGCCTGGTTGTTGGTGCCCACATCGAGCATGATCGGCTGGGTATAGGCCGGGCTGATGCCGCCACAGGCGGTATACAGCGCCAGTTTGCCGATGGGGATGCCCATGCCCCCGATGCCCTGGTCGCCCAGGCCGAGGATGCGCTCACCGTCGGTGACCACGATCACCTTGACCTTCTCCTTGGTGGAGGAGCGCAGGATATCGTCCATGCGATCGCGGTCGCCGTAGTTGATGAACAGGCCACGGTGATTGCGATAGATGTTCGAGAACTCCTGGCACGCCTTGCCCACCGTGGGCGTATAGATGATCGGCAGCATCTCCTCGAGATGCTCCGAGACAAGCCGATAGTAGAGGGTCTCGTTGTCGTCCTGGATGGCGCGCAGATAGATGTGCTTGTCGAGGTCGGTCTGACACTGGCGATACTGGCGGTAGGCCCGCTCCACCTGCTCCTCGATACTCTCGACGCACTGCGGCAGCAGGCCGATCAGGTTGAACTCGATGCGCTCCTCCTGACTGAAGGCACTGCCCTTGTTGAGAAGCGGCATCTCCAGCAGCGGCGGGCCGGCATAGGGGATATACAGGGGGCGCTTGGCTTCGGTGGTCATCTCAGCTCTCGATCGGTTGACGGGAACGGGCCGTTGGCGCTCTACCGGCGCCTTGTAGCGATACTCTACCACGCACGAAAAAGCCGCGCCCCGGCCTGGGCCGGGGCGCGGATCACGCGGCAATCACGGGACACTCTCGGAGTACCGACCGGGCTCAGCAGCCCTTGGCAGCAGGCTTGAGCGCCGCTTCGCCAGTGAAGAAGAGGGGCCGCAGCTTCACCCCGAGCATGTTGCCGGCGAAGGCCGCCACCAGCCACACCCAGCCGTGCAGGCTGCCGGAGGCAATACCGCCGAAGTAGGCGCCAATATTGCAGCCGAAGGCCAGGCGAGCACCATAGCCGAGCATGATGCCGCCGATCACCGCCGCCAGTACCGAACGCGCCGGGATGCGGAAATTGGGGGCAAACTTGCCGGCAAGGGAAGCCGCCACCAGGGCGCCGACGTTCATCACCGTGGTGATGTCGCTCCATACGCTGGCCTGCAGGGCGGAGGCATTCCAGCTCGCCTGCCAGTAGCCCCACTGGCTGACGTCGCCGCCCAGCGACTCGAAGCCCTTGGCACCCCACAAGGCGAAAGCCGACGTGATACCCCAGGGGCGGCCGGCCAGGGCCAGAGTGGCAAAGTTGAGCAGCGCCAGGGCCACGGCACCGCCCAGCAGCGGCCAGGGTCCGGTCAGCCAGCGACGGTTACCGGCATCGATCGTCGGCGCCCGCTCCAGCTGACCGTGGCGGCGCTTCTCCATCAGTACGGTGAAGCCGGCGATGGCGGCGAACAGCACCAGGCTCACCACGATGCCGCCACCGGCACCGAACTCGTTGACCAGCGACACCGGCTGGAAGGCGGGCAGGCTCTGCCACCAGCTGAAGTGAGCGGTACCGATGACCGAGCCGACGATGAAGAACAGCAGCGTGATCAGCATCCGTGCATTGCCGCCGCCGGCGGTGAACAGGGTGCCGGAGGCACAGCCGCCGCCCAGCTGCATGCCGATGCCGAACAGGAAGGCACCGAACACCACCGACACGCCGATCGGTGACACGTAACCGTAGACGGACTGGCCGAACAGGCTGCCGGCCGAAAGTGCCGGGAAGAACAGCAGCACCGCGATGGCCAGCATCACCATCTGGGCGCGCAGGCCGCGGCCGCGGCGTTCGGTGATGAAGACCCGCCAGGCGGAGGTGAAACCGAAGGCCGCATGGTAGAGCACCATGCCCAGCAGGCCGCCGACCAGCATCAGGGCACCGAGCCGAATGCCAAAGACGCTGCCGACCACCAGGGCGGCTGCGACCAGGCCGGCGGTGGCCAACACCGGCAGGGAGAGTCGGGATCGTTGGGTCAGGGCGAGTTCACTCATGGCGTGCTCTCTCGAAATCGTCAGGGGCGGGGAGCCCGATGGGCCGGCCATGTTAACGATCCCGGAAAAGCACGTAAAAGCATTTAAATGAAAGAATTGATTCCAAAAAAAGAATATGTACCACACGTCCCGCCCCTCAACGACAGCGGGCGCCCGAAGGCGCCCGCTGTCACGTCCGGCAGGTCGTGCCTCAGACGAAGCGCCCCAGGCCCGCGGCCTGGCGTAGGCGGTCCATCAGCGGGGCGGCCTCGGCGCGGGCACGCTCGGCCCCCTTCAGCAGTACCTGCTCGATATGGCCCGGATCCTCCAGCAGCGCCTGGTAGCGCTCGCGGGGCTCGCGCAGGTGCTCATCGAGGTATTCGAAGACGCGATTCTTGGCCTCGCCCCAGCCGATGCCATTGGCATACTCGTCACGCATGGCCGCGCTCTCCTCCGCCGTGGCGAAGGCGGAGTAGATCTGGAACAGGGTGCAGGTATCCGGGTCCTTGGGCTCGCCGGGCTCCAAGGAGTTGGTCTTGATCTTGCGCACCAGCTTCTGCAGCTTCTTCGCGGAGACGAACAGCGGGATGGTGTTGTTGTAGCTCTTGGACATCTTGCGGCCATCCAGGCCACCCAGCACCTCCACCTTCTCGTCCACCGCCGCCTCGGGCAGGGTAAAGTACTGGCCCTTGTAGAGGTGGTTGAAGCGCCCGGCCATGTCCCGGGCCATCTCGATATGCTGGATCTGGTCACGCCCCACCGGCACCCGATTGGCATTGAACATCAGGATGTCGGCGGCCATCAGCACCGGGTAGCCGAACAGGCCCATGGTGATGCCCTTGTCGGGATCCTGGTTGCCGGCGGCCTCGTTCTCCGCCACCGCCGCCTTGTAGGCGTGGGCGCGGTTCATCAGCCCCTTGGCGCAGACGCAGGAGAGCATCCAGGTCAGCTCGGGGATCTCGGGGATATCCGACTGCCGGTAGAAGATGGCGTTGTCGGTATCCAGGCCCAGGGCCAGCCAGGTAGCGGCGATCTCCAGGCGCGACTCCTGCACCCGGCGCGGGTCCTGGCACTTGATCAGCGCATGCAGGTCGGCCAGGAAGTAGTAGGACTGCACGTTGGGGTCCTGGCTCGCCTCGATGGCGGGCTTGATGGCGCCGACGTAGTTGCCCAGGTGGGGGGTACCGGTGGTGGTGATGCCGGTAAGAACGCGGGTCTTCTCGGAAGCTGCACTCATGGGAAAAGCTGACTCTGCGGTTCGGAAATGGCCGCTATGGTAACGCGCGCACCCCGCCAAGGCGACCGGGGTCACTCGGCCACGGCCGCCTCGCCGTAGATCCGCCGATACTCCTCGGGCAGGCGCCGCGGGCGGCCGCTTGAGAGCTCGATGCAGGCGAAGCGGGTGCGCGCCCGCAGCAGGGTGCGGCCATCGGCAAGACGGATCAGCTGGAAGCGGCGGGTCAGGGTCAGGCGGCTGTCATCGGCGATGATCCAGGTGGCGAGCGCAAGACGGTCGCCGGCGAAGGCCGGGGCCAGGTAATCCAGCTCATGGCGGTGTACCGCCATGCCGCGATCCAGTTCCCGGTAGCGCGCCAGGGTGAGCCCCAGGGCGTCGGAGTGGGCCCAGCTCACCCGCTCGATCCAGCGCAGGTACTCGGCGTTGTTGGCATGGTCATACTCATCGATGGCCGCGGGCTCGACAACGAGTTCGATGACGAAGGGCTCGGGCAGATCCCACTCCATAAGACGCTCCTCGCATGTCAGGGGCTCGAATCTCAGGGACGCAGCGCCCCGCAGTTCCAGCAGGCGTCGAAGACGCCATCCAGCGGCTCGCCGCAGTCGGGGCAGCGCCAGGCCGGTGCCTCGCTCGCCCCGGCCAGGGCCTCGCGAATCAGCGCCTCCGCCCGCTCGCGGTTATGCGGCTTCACCCACACCTCGGGCTCACACTCCCCCAGCGGCAGCTCGCCGGCGCCGCCGCCCAGGGTCATGTTGCGCAGCTGTGCCGGGATCCCCGCCGCCTCGAGCAGGTTGCGCACATGGCTGACCAGCAGCGCATTGCTGTGGGCGAAGACCCGCACCGCCTCTCCTGCCATGTCAGTCCCGGAAGACTCGCACACCCAGCGCCTTGAGGTAGCTGGTCTCGGGGATCGCCGGATGCACCGGGTGATCCGGCCCCTGGTGGCCCTGGAAGAGGACCTGGCCATGGCGGTCCTGGTGGCGCACCGCACCGCGCACCACGTCCACCAGTCGCTCCGGCGCCAGGTGCATGGAGCATGAGGCGGAGAGCAGCAGGCCGTCACGCCCCAGCAGGCGCATCGCTTCGCGATTGAGCTTCGCGTAGGCGCGCTCGCCGTTGGGGATATCCTTGCGCTTCTTGATGAAGGCGGGCGGGTCGAGGATCACCACATCGAACTGCTCTCCCTCCGCCTTGAGGGCCGCCAGCGCCTCGAAGGCGTCGCCCTCGCCCACCGACACCTGCTCCTGGAGGCCGTTGAGCGCAGCATTCTCGGCGACCCGCTCGAGCGCCGGGGCGGAGGCATCCACGCAGAGCACCTCACTGGCACCGTGGGCCGCCGCCTGCACGCCCCAGCCACCCACATAGCTGAACAGGTCCAGCACCCGCTTGCCGGCCACGAACTGGTTGAGCCAGGCGCGGTTGGCGCGGTGGTCATAGAACCAGCCGGTCTTCTGGCCGTCGAGCACCGGCGCGGCGAAGCGCACGCCGTTCTCCTCCAGCAGCACGGGATCACTCACCTCCCCCTTGACCACCTCCACGACGCGCTCGAGGCCCTCCTGGCGCCGCCCCGAAGTGTCGTTGCGCAGCACCACGGTGGTGGGCGAGAGCACCTTGTCCAGGGCGTCGAGCAGCTCGGGCAGGGCCGCCTGCATGCCGGCGGTATTGAGCTGGACCACCAGCGTATCGCCGAAGCGGTCGATCACCAGCCCCGGCAGCAGGTCGCCCTCGCCGTGCACCAGCCGGTAGTAGGGCGCGGCGAACAGGCGCTGGCGCAACGCCAGCGCCTGGTTGAGACGATGCACCAGCAGCGAACGGTCGAGGCCCTGCTTGGGGTCCCGGGAGACCAGCCGTGCACAGATCAGCGAGTTGGGATTGACGTAGGCCACGCCCATCGCCTTGCCGTTGGCGGCCTCCACCACCACCTGCGCCCCGGCCTCCAGCCCCTTGAGCGGGGTGGCATCGGTGTCGATCTCGTTGGAGTAGAGCCACAGGTGGCCGGCCTTGAGGCGGCGGTCGGCGTTCTTCTTCAGGCGCAGTGAGGACAGGGTCATGGGTCTCTCCGGGGAATCAGGTCTGGCAGTGGGGGCAGTAGACACTGGCCCGCTGCCCGAGGGTAATGAGGCGCAACTCGGCGCCGCAGCGGCGGCAGGGCTGGCCGTGGCGGCCATAGACATTGAGCCGCTGCTTGAAGTAGCCGGGCTCGCCGGTGCCGCCGACGAAGTCACGCAGGGTGGTGCCGCCCTGGGTAATGGCCGCGGCCAGCACCTCCTTGGCGGCGGCGGCCAGGCGAGCATAGCGCTCGGCCGAAATGCGCCCGGCGGCACGGCGCGGGTCGATGCCGGCCATGAACAGCGCCTCGGAGGCGTAGATATTGCCTACCCCCACCACCACGGTGTTGTCCATCAGGAAGGGCTTGACCGCAACGCGGCGCCCGCGGGAAAGCCGGTAGAGCCGTTCGCCGTCGAAGGCCGCCGAGAGCGGTTCGGGCCCCAGGCGCGCCAGGCGCGAATCCTGCTCGGGGCAACCGGCCAGCCAGTCGACGAAGCCGAAGCGGCGCGGGTCGTGGTAGCGCAGGATGACGCCGTCGTCGAGCACCAGGTCGAGGTGATCATGCTTCCTGGGGAGTTCGCCGAGACGCGCGATACGCAGGCTCCCGGACATGCCCAGATGCCACAGCAGGGTGGCCCCGGCGGCCTCTCCCCCGGAGAGGGGCAGCAGCAGGTACTTGGCGCGTCGGGCCAGCGTACCGATGCGCGCGCCCACCAGCCGCTCGGTCAGGTCGCCGGGCACCTGCACGCGCAGGCGGGGCTGGCGCACGATCACCTCGCCGATCTCGCGGCCCTCGACATGGGGCGCGATACCGCGGCGGGTGGTCTCGACTTCGGGAAGTTCGGGCATCGACGGCAGTCTCTGCGGCAGCCTCAGAAACGCCTGAACCCGGCTGAGGAGTCAGCCGGGTTCAGGTCAACAGGCTTGAACACCTGCGGAAGAGGATCAAGGCTTACTTGATCTTGGCTTCCTTGTACATCACGTGCTTACGGACGACCGGATCAAACTTCTTCATCTCCAGCTTGTCCGGAGTGTTCCGCTTGTTCTTGTCGGTGGTGTAGAAGTGGCCGGTACCGGCGCTGGACACCATTCTGATCTTGTCACGCATGACTACTTGCTCCCCTTTGATGAATCGCTAGAAAGCGAATCGCTTAGACGGCTTCGCCGCGCTTGCGGATATCGCCGAGTACCGCCTCGATACCCTTCTTGTCGATGATGCGCATGCCCTTGGAAGAGACGCGCAGCTTGACGAAGCGGTTCTCGGACTCCACCCAGAAACGGTGGGTGTGCAGGTTCGGCAGGAACCGGCGGCGAGTCTTGCGCTGGGAGTGTGAAACGTTGTTACCAGTCACCGGGCGCTTGCCGGTAACCTGACATACTTTGGACATGGGAGCCTCCAACCACTGGCCAGGTGTTCAATCACCTGTTGTGTTCAAAACCTGTCGGGCAAACCGGGAGATCCCGTGACATTTGACCCAAGGGAATTCAAAGGCTGCACTTTATACCAGAGACCGCCTCGCCGGACAAGCCCGGAGCGCAAGGGCATGACATGCCCCGCGACGGCGAGTGCGACGCGAAAGGCGACTGACGGTGGGCAGGCGCTTGGCAGGCGACCCCGATTTGCGGGGTCAGGCGCAGCCGAGGCGGCATTATAGAGGAAGTGGCGCCCCGCGTCATGCCCCGCTGACTATAACCACCCTCGTTCGGCGAAGGAGACAACCTCGCCATCCCCCACCACGAAATGGTCGAGCACGCGGATCTCGAAGAGCCCCAATGCCTCACGCAGCCGTTCGGTGATGCGCCGGTCGGCATCACTGGGTTCGGCCACGCCGGAGGGATGGTTGTGGGCGAGGATCAGCGCCCCGGCACCGAGCTCCAGAGCGCGGCGAGCCACCTCGCGGGGATAGACGGAGGCGCTGTCCAGGGTGCCGCGGAACAGCGACTCGTAGCGGATCACCCGGTGCTGGGTATCGAGGAAAAGCGCGGCAAACTCCTCGTGCCCGAGATGGCGCAACTGGCTGGAGAGATAGGCACGCACCAGGGTCGGCGAGGTGAGCGCCTCCCCCCGTGCCAGCTGGCTGGCCAGGTGGCGCCGCGACAGCTCCAGGGTAGCCTGGAGCTGCACGTACTTGGCATCCCCCATGCCCCGCGCCGCACAGAAGCGCTCGCGCTCGGCCTCCAGCAACTGGCGCAGGCCACCGAACTCCAGCAGCAGGTCACGCGCCAGGTCCACCGCCGAGCGACCCTGCACGCCCACCCGCAGGAAGATCGCCAGCAGCTCGGCATCCGAGAGCACCTCCGCCCCCAGCGCCAGCAACTTCTCCCTGGGGCGCTCCCCCTCCGGCCAGTCCCTGATCGACATCGCCACCCTCCCACTCTTCTCCCACACGCCGCGTGATCTCAGTGTAGCCACACTTCCGGCATGGCCAGTCCGGCTACGCAAGGTCGGGCGCCGATGGTAAGGTAGGCGGCTGACAACAGCGCCCTGGGACATGCCCATGTCATCGCCATCCGGACCCACGACAGGCCGACGCGTGCTGCTCGGCATCAGCGCCGGCATCGCCGCCTACAAGAGCGCCCTGCTCGCCCGCCTGCTCAAGCAGGCGGGCTGTGAAGTGCGGGTCGTCATGACCCAGGGCGCCCAGGCCTTCATTACCCCGCTGACACTGCAGGCACTGACCGGCGAGACGGTGCGCACCTCGCTGCTCGACCCCGAGGCCGAGGCCGGCATGGGGCACATCGAGCTGGCCCGCTGGGCCGACACCATCCTGATCGCCCCCGCCACCGCCGACCTGATGGCGCGGCTGGCCGTCGGCATGGCCGACGACCTGCTCACCACCCTGTGCCTGGCCAGCGACGCCGAGAAGGTGATGGCCCCGGCCATGAACCAGGCGATGTGGGCCCACCCCGCCACCCGGCGCAACGCCGCCCGGCTCGCCGAGGACGGCTGGCGCCTGCTGGGGCCGGACAGCGGCGACCAGGCCTGTGGCGATGTCGGTCCCGGGCGCATGCTGGAGCCCGAGGCGATACTCGAGGCCCTGCGGGTGGCAGAGGGAGCCGCGAACACCGGCAAGGGTCCCGCCTCGGGGCTGACCATTACCATCACCGCTGGCCCCACCCGGGAGCCGCTGGATCCGGTGCGCTACCTTTCCAACCACAGCTCCGGCAAGATGGGCTACGCCCTGGCCGAGGCCGCCGCGGCGCTGGGCGCCCGGGTCAAGCTGATCAGTGGCCCGGTGGCCCTGGCCTGCCCGGCCGGCGTGGAGTGTCTCGAGGTGGAGACGGCCCGCGAGATGCACGCCGCCGCCCAGCGACTGGCACCCGAGAGCGACCTTTTCATCGGCTGTGCCGCGGTGGCCGACTACCGCGCCGAAACGGCCGCGGAGCACAAGATCAAGAAGGTGGAAGGCGAGGACGCCCTGACCCTGCGCCTGGTCAAGAACCCCGACATCATCGCCGCGGTGGCCGCCCTGCCCGAGGCCAGCCGACCGCTGGTGGTAGGCTTCGCCGCCGAGACCCGAGACGTGGAGCGCTACGCCCGGGACAAGCTCGCCCGCAAGGGGCTCGACATGATCATCGCCAACGACGTCTCCCGGGAAGGACTCGGCTTCGGCAGCGACCATAACGCCGCCCTGATGCTGTGGCGTGGCACTGCGGGTGAGGAGCAGGAGCACCTTGCGCCCCAGCCGAAGCGCGAGATGGCCCGGGCGGTGATGGGCCGTGCCCTGGCCTGCCTCGCCGCACGCACCACCCGCTGAGTCCAGCGCCAGCAAACTCCGACGAACAACCAGGAACCGCCGATGCCCCGAACCGATGCCAAGCCGCGCCTGGCCGTGAAGCTTCTCGACGAGCGCCTGCGCGACCACCTGCCCCACTATGCTACCCAGGGCTCCGCCGGCATGGACCTGCGCGCCCTGCTCGATGCGCCCCTGACCCTGGCGCCCGGCCAGTGCGAGCTGGTGCGTACGGGCCTGGCCATCCATATCGCCGACCCGGGCCTGGCTGGCATGATCCTGCCCCGCTCGGGCCTGGGCCACAAGCATGGCATCGTGCTCGGCAACCTCGTGGGGCTGATCGATTCGGACTACCAGGGCGAGCTGATGATCTCGGTCTGGAACCGCGGTGCGGCCGACTTCACTCTCGAGCCCTTCGAGCGCCTGGCCCAGTACGTGCTTGTCCCCGTGGTGCAGGCCGAACTCGAGGTGGTCGATGACTTCGACACCACCCCGCGTGGCAGCGGCGGCTTCGGCAGTTCGGGCCGTCACTGATACCGGACCATGCGCTGCGACCAACAGGAAAAGGACACCCATGACAGCCGACACCCAGACCGTTCCCGCCTCCATCTTCCGCGCCTACGATATCCGCGGCATCGTCGATGACACCCTTACCGAGGACAGCGTCGAGCTGATCGGCCGTGCCATCGGCAGCGAGGCCGCCGCCCGGGGCGAATCAACCGTGGTGGTGGCCCGTGACGGTCGACTCTCCGGCGAACGTCTCAAGGACGCCCTGATGCGCGGGCTGACCGCCGCCGGCCGCGACGTCATCGATGTCGGCATGGTGCCCACCCCGGTGCTCTACTTTGCCACCCATGCGCTGGACGGCACCGCCTCGGGGGTGATGGTCACAGGCAGCCATAACCCGCCGGATTACAACGGCTTCAAGATCGTGCTCGGCGGCGAGACCCTCTCCGGCGAGGCGATCACCGCCCTGCACACCCGTATCGTCGAGGGCGACCTGAGCACAGGCCAGGGCAGCGTGCGCGAGGTAGACGTGCGCGACGCCTATCTGGCGCGCATCCTGGCCGACGTGCGCCTGGCCCGCCCGCTGAAGGCGGTGGTGGACTGCGGCAATGGCGTGGCCGGCGAGCTCGGCCCCAAACTGGTGGAGAAGCTCGGCGTCGAGACGCTGCCGCTGTTCGCCGAGATCGACGGCACCTTCCCCAACCACCACCCGGACCCGGGCAAGCCCGAGAACCTGCAGGACCTGATCCGCGTAGTGCAGGAGAGCGGCGCCGATATCGGCCTGGCCTTCGACGGTGATGG
Source organism: Halomonas sp. G15 (assembly GCF_021282295.1). Taxonomy (NCBI): domain Bacteria; kingdom Pseudomonadati; phylum Pseudomonadota; class Gammaproteobacteria; order Oceanospirillales; family Halomonadaceae; genus Halomonas; species Halomonas sp. G15. The sequence continues at coordinate 39,199 of NZ_JAJSPA010000023.1, forward strand.
CGACCGCCTCGGCGTGATCACCCCCTCCGGCCGCCTGATCTATCCCGACCACCTGATGATGGCCTTCGCCGAGGACATGCTGGAGCGCAACCCGGGAGCCAAGGTGATCTTCGACGTCAAGTGCACCGGCAACCTGGCCCGAGTGATCGATGAGGCCGGCGGCGAGCCCGAGATGTGGCGCACCGGCCACTCGCTGATCAAGGCGCGCATGAAGGAGACCGGAGCCCTGCTGGCCGGCGAGATGAGCGGGCATATCTTCTTCAAGGAGCGCTGGTACGGCTTCGACGATGGCCTCTACGGCGCCGCCCGCCTGCTGGAGATCCTCTCCCGCCAGGAGCTGGATGCCGACGCCTTCTTCGACCGTTACCCCCAGGACAAGGGCACCCCGGAGATCAACATCACCGTCACCGACGAGACCAAGTTCGACCTGGTGGCACGCCTGGCCCGCGAGGGCGACTTCGGCGAGGAGGGGGTCAAGACCACCCTCGACGGCATCCGTGTCGACTACCCCGACGGCTGGGGCCTGTGCCGCGCCTCCAACACCACCCCGGTGCTGGTACTGCGCTTCGAGGGTAAGGACGAGGCGGCACTCGAGCGCATCAAGGCGCGCTTCGCCGACGCCCTGAAAGCAGTGGCACCCGAACTGGAAGTGGCGCTGTAGGCGCACGCTACCCTATGGCTGACCCGCCGCATCAGCGGCGGGTCTCGAGCATGACAAGGGAACCCGAAATGACCGAACAAACCCGCGACCCGCGCCTGGTGGTGGAGGTGCTCTCCGAGGCGCTGCCCTATATCCAGCGCTTCTCCGGCAAGACCGTGGTGGTGAAGTACGGCGGCAACGCCATGACCGAGGACACCCTGATCGATTCCTTCGCCCGCGACATGGTGCTGATGAAGGAGGTCGGCATCAATCCGGTGGTGGTCCACGGCGGCGGTCCGCAGATCGGCGAGCTGCTCAAGAAGCTCAACATCGAGTCACGCTTCGTCAATGGCATGCGGGTCACCGATGCCGAGACCATGGACGTGGTGGAGATGGTGCTGGGCGGCCTGGTCAACAAGGGCATCGTCAACCTGATCAACCAGTGCGGCGGCAAGGCGATCGGCCTCACCGGCAAGGACGGCGCCCAGATACGTGCCCGCCAGCTCAAGGTGGAGCACCAGAGCCCGGAAATGACCGTCCCCGAGATCATCGACATCGGCCATGTCGGCGAGGTGGAGCATATCTCCACCGACCTGATCGAGATGCTCGCCGAGCGCGACTTCATCCCGGTGATCGCCCCCATCGGGGTAGACGCCGAGGGCCACAGCTACAACATCAACGCCGACCTGGTGGCCGGCAAGGTGGCCGAGGCGCTCGGTGCCGAGAAGCTGATGCTGCTGACCAACGTGGCCGGCCTGATGGATGGCTCCGGCGAGGTGGTGACCGGCCTGACGACAGCCCAGGTGGATGCGCTGATCAGTGACGGCACCATCCACGGCGGCATGCTGCCCAAGATCCGTTGTGCCCTGGAGGCAGTGAAGGGCGGCGTCGCGAGCGCCCATATCATCGACGGCCGGGTGCCCCACGCCACCCTGCTGGAGATCTTTACCAACGCCGGGGTCGGCACCCTGATCACCGACGAAAGCTGACCAAACCATGACGCAGGCAACTCCCACCCCCAGTCGCCGCGAGCAGATCCTGCAGGCACTGGCCTTGATGCTGGAAGAGGATAGCGGCAAGCGCATCACCGTGGCCGCCCTGGCGAAGCAGGTCGGCGTCACCGAAGCCGCGCTCTATCGCCACTTCCCCAGCAAGGCACGCATGTTCGAGAGCCTCATCGAGTTCATCGAGGAGACCCTGTTCGCCCGTATCGGGCGCATCCTGGAAGAGGAGCACGAGGCACTGCCGCGCTGCGCGGCGCTGCTGGCCCTGCTGCTGGGCTTCGCCGAGAAGAACCCCGGCCTCTCACGACTGCTCGATGGCGGCGTGCTCACCGGCGAGACGGCGCGCCTGCGAACCCGCATCCACCAGTTGTTCGAGCGGCTCGAGACCCAGCTCAAGCAGGTCCTGCGCGAGGCCGAGCTGCGCGAGGGGCGTCGCCCCAGCCTGCCCGCCTCCGCCGCCGCCAACCTGCTGCTGGCCACCGCCGAAGGGCGCATCAGCCAGTACGTGAGGAGCGACTTCCGCCGCCGCCCCACCGAGCACTGGGAGGACCAGTGGGGGCTGCTCTCGGCGCAGCTGCTCCGGGAGGCGCCGCAGACGGCCTGACAGGAGCAAGGAGCAAGGAGCAAGGAGCAAGGAGCAAGGAGCAAGGAGCAAGGAGCAAGGAGCAAGTCAGGCTGGCCTGAACCAGAAGGAGCAAGCCAAGGGATTCCCTTGCAGCTTGCTCCTCGATACTTCATGGCGAGCTCAGCCGCCCACGCCAGACACCAGGCGCCCTGCCGTGGGTCATGCCACCAGGGCGTCGCCGATCTGCTGCTTGATCTTCTTCATGGCGTTCTTCTCGAGCTGGCGGATGCGCTCGGCGGAGACACCGTAGACATCGGCCAGGTCGTGCAGGGTCGCCTTGGGCTCGCTGAGCCAACGACGCTGCAGGATATCCCGGGAGCGCTCGTCCAAGGCCTCCATGGCCTGCTGCAGGCGGCGCGTGGAGTCACCCTCCCAGTCGCTCGCCTCGAGCTGGGTCGCCGGATCGGCGGAGGCGTCGTCCAGATAGTGCACCGGCGCCTGCCAGCTGCTCTCGTCATCCTCGCCGGGAGCCGCATCGAAGCCGGCATCGTGGGAGGAGAGCCGACCTTCCATCTCGCGCACCACCTCGGGCTTGACGTCGAGGTCCTTGGCGATCGCCTCGACCTCGTCGCTGTTGAGCCAGGCCAGGCGCTTCTTGGCGCTGCGCAGGTTGAAGAACAGCTTGCGCTGGGCCTTGGTGGTGGCGATCTTCACGATACGCCAGTTGCGCAGCACGAACTCGTGGATCTCGGCCTTGATCCAGTGCACGGCAAAGGAGACCAGTCGCACGCCCTGATTGGGATCGAAACGCTTGACCGCCTTCATCAGGCCGACGTTGCCCTCCTGGATCAGGTCCGCCTGAGGCAGGCCATAGCCGGAGTAGCTGCGGGCAATATGCACGACGAAGCGCAGGTGCGACAGCACCAGGCGGCGTGCCGCCTCCAGATCGCCCTCATCATGCAGTCGGAAGGCCAGCTCACGCTCCTCGTCGGAGGTAAGCATGGGAATGCCATTCACTGCCCGGATATACCCGTTGAGGTCGTGCCCCGGGGAGAGTTGGCCCACCGGAAGAAGACTGTTGCTCATGTGCAGGATGTCTCCTCAATTCAATCAGCCCATGTGTGTCTTGGCGTGCGGCTCTTCAGACGCCAGGAACATCGAAAAGTTCCGCGAGGCCCGTGGCCTTGGAGCCATCGACGCGCTGGCCTGGCCTCAGCGCGGCTTCACCTCCGCGAGGTGGCGACTGACCGCGATCCAGGCACCTAACCAGCCCAATAGTATACTACAGCCGACCAGGGTGGCGGAACCGCCCGCCCCCAGCCGGGGCAGGCTGAAACTGGCACCGTAGCTGGCCGCAAGCGCCGAGACCGGTGCCGCCAGCCACTCCCCGCCCAGGGTCAGCAGCGCCCAGGCCAGCAGGCCGCCGCCCAGGCCATACCAGGCGCCGCTGTAGAGGAAGGGGCGGCGCACGAAGCCATGCGTGGCGCCGATCAGGGTGATCACCTCGATCTCCTTGCGGCGACTCTCCACCGCCAGGCGGATGGTATTGCCCACCACCAGCAGCACTCCCCCACCGAACAGCACCGCCAGCGCCAGCGCCACGCGCTGCCCCAGTTCGGCCAGGCTGCGCAGGCGTTCGATCCAGGCCATGTCCAGGCGCACCTCCTCCACTCCGGACAGCGCCCCCAGCGTCTCGGCCAGCTCCCGCACTGCATCCGGTGCCGGAGCCTCGGGGGTCACCACCACGCTGGCCGGCAGAGGGTTGTCGTCGAGGCGCGCCAGGGCGTCCGTGAGCCCCAGCGCCTGCTGAAACTCCGCCATGCCCTCGGCGGCGGTGATCAGCCGGGTGCGGGCTACGCCGGGCTGGGCCCCCAGGGCCTCCTCGATGCGTCCCGCCTCGCCATCATCGACCCCCGGGGCGAGGTAGGCGGTGAGGGTCGCGCTCTCGGTGAGCTCGGCGTCGAGCAGCCGTGCGCTGTCCAGGGTCAGCCACAGCGCCGCCGGCAGCACCAGGGCGATGGCGATGGCGAGCATGGTCACCAGGCTGCCGATGGGCGTCCGCAGCAGCCGCCGGGCACTGTCCAGGGCCATGGCCCGATGGTGGCGCAGCCAGCCGCGGAAGCGGCTCGATGAACGCGTACGGTGAGTGCGAGCGCCGCGAGGGGGCGGAGCGGGAGAACGGCTCATGCGGCCTCCTGGTCACCCACCAGGCGACCCTCGCGCAGGCGCAGTGTGCGATGGTGGAGTCGGGCGATCAGCGCCAGGTCGTGGCTGGCGATCATCACCGTGGTGCCGATGCGGTTGAAGTCCTCGAACAGCGCCATGATATCGGCGGAGAGCTGGGGGTCGAGGTTGCCGGTGGGCTCGTCGGCCAGCAGCAGGGCCGGCTTGTTGACCACCGCCCGGGCGATCCCGACGCGCTGCTGCTCGCCGCCGGAAAGCTCGATGGGCAACGCCTTCTCGCGGTGCAGCAACCCTACCTTGTCGAGTGCCGCCCGCACCCGACGCGCCGCCTCGCGGGGCTCGACGCCCTGGATCGCCAGGGGCAGCGCCACGTTGTGGAAGATCGAGCGGTCGTAGAGCAGCTGGTGATCCTGGAAGACTACGCCGATCTGGCGACGATAGAAGGGCACCTGGCTGGGGTGGAGCCGGTCGATATCGTGGCCGGCGACCAGGATTCGCCCCCGGGAGGGGCGCTCCAGGCGCATGATCAGGCGCAGCAGTGAGCTCTTGCCGGCACCGGAGTGGCCGGTCAGGAACAGCATCTCGCCACGCCGCACGCGGAAATCGAGGTTGGCGAGGGCATCGAAGCGCCCGCCATAGCGCTTGCCGACGTGCTCGAAGACGATCATCCTTGGGCGTCGTCCCTCTCGCGGTCGAACAGGGCATCGACGAACTCGCCGGCCACGAAGGGCCGCAGGTCGTCCAGAGACTCGCCGACCCCGATGAAGCGGATCGGAATACCCAGCTGCTTGGCCAGGGCGAAGATGATTCCGCCCTTGGCGGTGCCGTCGAGCTTGGTCAGCGTGACCCCGGTGATGGGCACCGCCTCGTGGAAGGTGCTGGCCTGGGAGAGGGCGTTCTGACCGGTGCCGGCGTCGAGCACCAGCATCACCTCGTGGGGCGCGCTGGCATCTAGCTTGCCCATCACCCGATGGACCTTCTTGAGCTCCTCCATCAGGTGAGCCTTGTTGTGCAGGCGCCCGGCGGTATCGGCGATCAGCACATCGACACCGCGGGCCTTGGCGGCCGCCACGGCGTCATAGACCACCGAGGCGCTGTCGGCGCCGGTGTGCTGGGCGATCACGGGTACCTTGTTGCGCTCGCCCCACACCTTGAGCTGCTCCACCGCGGCGGCTCGGAAGGTGTCGCCGGCGGCCAGCATCACGCTGCGCCCCTCGCGCTGGAAGCGCTGGGTCAGCTTGCCGATGGTGGTGGTCTTGCCCACGCCGTTGACGCCAACCACCAGGATGACGAAGGGCCCCTCCCCCTTGGGCGGCAGCACCAGGGGATGGCTCACCGGCTCGAGCATGATGGCCAGCTCCTCCTGCAGGGCGCGGTAAAGTGCATCGCTATCCTTGAGCTCCTTGCGCGAGACCCGCTCGGTCAGGCGATCGATGATCTCGGTGGTGGCCTCGATGCCCACGTCCGCCATCAGCAGCTGGGTCTCGAGGTCCTCCATCAGGTCGTCATCGATCTGCTTCCGGCCCAGGAACAGGTCGGCCAGGCCGTCGGTCAGGTTGGCGCGGGTCTTGCCGAGGCCCGAGCGGATGCGAGCGAACCAGCCCTTCTTCTCGCCGGCGACCGGCTTCTCCTGCAGCGCGGTCCGGGGCGGCTCGGGCTCGGGCTCGGGCTCGGGCTCGGGCTCGGGCTCGGGCTCGGGCTCGGGCTCGGGCTCGGGCTCGGGCTCGGGCTCGGGCTCGGGCTCGACAGCAGCCTGCTGCTCAGGGACATCGGGGGCAACGCCTGCTGCCTGGTCGCCCCCTGCATCAGGTGCCACATCGACCTCGGACTCCGGCTGACGCGCCGCAGCGCCGTCCTCCGCGACGCCCTTGTCGAGAGGCTCCTCGGCCGTCTCGGCGTGCGGTGGCTCGGCCCGGCCCTCGGGCTCACCGTCACGCTCCCCCTCGGCGGAGCCTTCACCCTCATCGGCAGGCGGGGCGGTCTCGTCCTGGAGGTCATGCTCCTCCCGGGTCGCCTCTTGCTCCTGCTTCTTCTTGCGCTTGAAAAAACCGAACATGGACAGAATCAGCCTCGCGGATGAACGAATCGCCACATCCTACCACTGCCCACCATGACTGTGGACAAGCCGCCCGTTACAATCCTCGCCATGACTCGACGCCACCCACGCTCACGCCGTTCAGGCAAGCCCGCCACCGCCCGCCAGCACGGCGGCAAGGACACCGGCCACCGGAGTGCCGGCCGCCTGCGCATCATCGGCGGCGACTACCGCCGCCGACTGCTGCCGGTACTCGACAGCCCCGGGCTGCGGCCCACGCCCGACCGGGTCCGCGAGACCCTGTTCAACTGGCTGGCAGCGACCCTGCCCGGCGCCCGGGTTCTGGACCTCTTCGCCGGCACCGGCTCCCTCGGCCTGGAAGCCCTCTCGCGAGGCGCCCGGGAAGCCACCTTCGTGGAGCGCGATGCCCGGGTCGCCGACCAGCTCACCGCGAACCTCGCCACCCTGGGGGCAGCGCCGCGCGGGCGGGTCGTCAACGCCGATGTTGCCACCTTCCTGGCCGGCACGCCCTGCCCCGCCAGCCTGGTCTTCCTCGACCCGCCCTTCCGACAGGGCCTGGCCGAGCCCTGCTGCGCCGCCCTGGAGGCGGGCTGGCTGGCGGACGACGCCTTCATCTACCTGGAGACCGAGGGCGGACTCGACCCGCAGGTCCCCGCCGGCTGGCAGCTGCACCGCGAGGTGCAGGCCGGCGACAGCCATGGCCGGCTCTACCGCCGTCAGGCCGGAGTGATGTCGCCGCCCGACGACGCTTGCTGAGCCAGTAGCTCGGCGTTACGCTGCTGGGCTGGAACGCCCGCCACGGCCCCCGGCTCGGCCGCAAGGACCACCCGGAACGACACCTCAGGAGAACAGGATGAGCATCGAACTCTTCAACCGGCTCGAACAGAAGGTCACCAGTGCCGTGGAGGCTCTGGAGCTGCTGAAGATGGAAGCCGAAGAGCTGCGCGAGGAAAACAGCCGCCTGAAGCAGGAGCGCGAGGAGTGGGAGCGCCGCCTGACCGCCGTGCTGGGCAAGCTGGACGAGCTGGATGGCGACAGCCAGGGCTGAGCCGCCGAGCGGACTCACCCCAGCGCCAGCGACATCAGCAGCGCATCTTCCCTGACCGCCCCGGCCTGCCGGGGCGGTGGCGTGTCCGGGGCATGCAACGCGGACGAGTCACGACTCGGCAGGGGCGGATAGTAGCCGCGACGAATGCCATCCTCGCGAAAGCCCGCCGCACGATAGAGCGCTATGGCCGGGGCATTGCCCGCCCGCACCTCCAGCAGCAGCCGCTCACTGCCCCAGTCACGGGCCTGGTCGGCCACCACGGAGAGTAGCTGCCGGGCGAGCCCCTGGCCCCGCAACGCCTCGTCCACCAGGATCGCCTGCAGCTCCGCCTCGAAGGGCAGCCGGGCCACGGCGGCATAGCCCAGCAGTTCATCACCCATCGGGGCATCGCCGGCCATCAAGCCGTAGACAGCCGTGGCGGGGTCGGCCAGGGCTGTCTTCCACTGCGCCTCGGAGCCGCCCACAGGCCAGCCATGAGCCGCCTCCAGCGCCGCCACCGCCGGGAGGTCGGCCTCCGTCAGGCGCACCAGCATCGGCTTCTTCCCGCGCTTGCTAGCGTTCATCCGGCACTTCCCCTGCCGCGTCTCGCCACGCCTCGCCCAGCTCCAGCAGCTGCGGCAGCAGCGCGCGCTTGGCATCGGCATTGGTGGAGAGCTCGCTCAGTGACGGCGCCTGCCAGGCTGGCAGGTCGAACAGCGGGCAGTGCCCCGCCTCGAACGACAGCACCCGGCCCAGGATGTCATCCTGGCCGAACATCAGCAGCCGGCGTGGCGCCCAGCCGCGCCGGCTGGCTCCCGCAATGAAGGCCTTCAGGCCCTCGCGGGCCTCCTCCAGCGGCTCATGCACCGGCAGCCCCTCCTGCAGCGGCCAGCGAAAGTCCTGGAAGACCGGCAGCGGCGAATCGATACCCGCGGCCCGCAGCAGGTTGGCGAGCAGCATCAGCTGGGGACGCCCCGGCGCCTGTTCGCCCGGCAGCACCAGCAGCCAGCGCCCTTCCAGGCAGGCGACCTGGAAGGCGAAGCGCAGCGCCTCTCCCGGCGCCTGCGCGGCAGGTCCTGCCGTCTCGGCCCCGCTGTCGGGTTCTGGCGAAGTCGGGATATCCCCCAGCAGGGCCGCTCGCGCCTTGCCCGGTCGCGGCGGGCGCACGGCACGCTCCTGGGCGGGGGCCTCCGGCCGGGGGGCAGCAGGCTGCTCCCGCGCTTCCTCGAGAAGGGCATGCAGGCGCTCGCCGTGATCGGCCTCGGGGGCGGCTTCGGGCAGCTCCCAGTCGCAGGCCGGGGTGCTGCGTGCGTTGGGCAGCACATAGCGTGATACCCAGGCGGTCAGACCCATCGCCTCCAGGTACTGGAGGCGCTGCGGTTCGCTGGTCACCGCCCGCCGCCCTGGCAGTCGGGGGAGTCGGGGCGCGCCTGGCCGCTGGCCTCCCACTCCTGCGGCGTGTAGAGGTGCAGGGCCAGGGCATGCACCGGGCCAGCCAGCTCGTCGGCCAGCAGGGAGTAGAGCTGCTGGTGACGCTTGACCGGCATCAGCCCCGCGAAGCGCTCGCTGACCAGGGTGACCTTGAAGTGGGTCTCGGAGTTGGGCGGCACGGCGTGCCGATGGCTCTCGTTCTCCACCTGCAGAAAGGCGGGCTCGAGGGCCTTGAGCTTCTCTTCGATGCTTGACTGGATGCTCATGGCGGCTTCCCGAAGTGGTGAAGTGAAGGCCCCATTGTACTCGCTATCGGCGGCGCGAACGATGCGCCTGGGTCGCGCGCGCTCGTCGCTACTCGCCCCGGGCGGCGGCAAGCGGGACCCGCAGCAGGCTGAACAGCAAGGCGATCAGGGTGGTCAGCGCGCCCAGCCACAGCGTCGCCTGCACCGCCACGCCGGCGGCCAGGAAGGCACCCACCAGGGCCACCCCCAGCGACTGCCCCACGGTGCGCGAGGTGCTCATGGCCCCGGAGGCATTGGCACTGCGCGCGGCGGGCACGCTGCCGATGAGTTCGCGGTTGTTGGGCGGCTGGAAGAGCCCGAAGCCCAGCCCGCACAGCGCCATGCGCCACAACACCTCGACCACCCCGGCCTCGGCATCTAGCCGGGCCAGCGCGGCGAGGCCGACCATCAGCAGGGTCAGGCCCAGCGAGGCCAGCAGGGTCGGGTTCACCCGGTCGGCCAGCCGGCCCGCCAGCGGCCCCACCAGCATGATCGCCAGCGGCCAGGGAGTGAACAGCCAGGCGGTCTCCAGCGGCGTGAAGCCCATCTGCTGCTGGAACAGGAAGGAGAGTGCCACGAAGGCGAGCCCCTGGCCCACGAAGGCGCTGCCCTGGGCGGCCAGCGCCAGGCTGAAGCGCCGCTCGGCGAAGATCGCCAGCGGCAGCAGCGGATGGGTGGCACGCCGCTGGCGACGCAGGAACAGCAGCGCCGCGACCAGGCTGCTGCCCAGCCACGCCACCAGCGCCCAGACCGGCATGCCATGCCCGAGGCCATCCATGGCGACGAAGAAGCCGCCGAGCATGGCCACCGAGAGCAGCGCCCCCTGCCAGTCGAAGCCGCCGGGGCGTGCCGACTCGCGGGGCAACGCCCGCCAGGCCAGCACCACCGCCACCGCGCCCAGCGGCAGATGCAGCGCGAACAGCCAGGGCCAGTCGGCCACCGAGAGCAGCAGCCCGCCGATGGCCGGACCGGCGGCATAGCCGCCCGCCACCACCATGGCGGAGAGCCCCAGGGCACTGCCCAGCAGCCGCGTGGGAAAGATCTGCCGGTAGATCGAGGGACCGATGGAGAGGGTTGCCGCCGCCCCCAGCCCCTGCAAGGCACGGAACAGCAGCAGCGATTCGAGGCTGGTCGAGAGCGCACTGCCCAGCGCCGCCAGGGCGAAGACCGCGACGCCGGCCACGTAGAGTCGACGCCGGCTGAGCAGCTCACTGAGAGCGGCGAATACCAGCAGGAAGGCGGCACAGCTGACCTGGAAGAGGTTGGTGACCCACACCACCCGGGAGGCGGAGACCTCGAGGCTCCTGGCGATAGAGGGCAGCGCGATATTGACCATGGTGGTGTCCACCACCGCCATCAGGGTACCCAGGATCAGCGCCAGCACGGCCAGGCGCCGTTCGGGTCCCGGCAGGCCATCGTCGCCGGGGCGCGTCTCGAAGAGTCGGCTCATTCCATGTTCCGTCGGGGTCCGTCAAAAAAGAAACCGGCCGAAGCCGGTTTCTCCTGGATACTGCGAGTCGACCGTCAGTCCTGATCGGTCTCCAGCAGCAGGCTGTCATCGATCTCGGAGATCTCCAGCGCCGCCTCGTTGTCGAGGTCGATGGCCAGATAGCTGTGCTCGAGCTGCAGGAAGCGCTGGAACAGCGACCAGTCGATGGTCTCGGGCCACTGCCGCTCGTCCTCTTCCCAGGCGCGCAGCTCGGTCTCGAGGATCTCGAGATAGCGCTCGCGCACGAAGCCCTGCAGGGCCTCCGGGGTGTCCATCTCGGGAATCAGGTAGACGGTGCTCTCGCGCTCGACGTCGGCCAGCGTCAGGTCATCGTCGCCGAGGGTGGGCTCGAGCCCGTTGATCCAGTCCACGAAGTGCTGGGTCGGGCGGACGCTCAGGGCAGAGCGATTGAGCAGTTTCATGGTGGTCTCCTCGACGTCGAAACGACCGCCATTATGGGCGCTGTCTGCAGTGTTTACCAATGCTTCCCTCTTACAGACCAGGACAGCCGCTGTTGCCCATGCGCGAGGGAGCGCCGGGGGTAGGCCGAAGAGGAGGTCCTACGCCAGGGATGGCGTCGGTAGCGCCCAGGGAGGGGTTCACAGCGCCTCCTCGGAGGCCTACCCCCGGATCAGCCCCGAGCTCTTCCGCCATCGACGCAAATGTCAGTCCACCTCAGGCCGCATGGCCGGGAACAGCAGGACATCGCGGATCGAGGCGCTGTCGGTGAGCAGCATCACCAGGCGATCGATACCAATGCCCTCGCCGGCGGTGGGCGGCAGGCCATACTCGAGCGCGCGCACGTAGTCGGCATCGTAGTACATCGCCTCGTCGTCGCCGGCCTCCTTCTCCGCCACCTGTTCGCGGAAGCGCTCGGCCTGATCCTCGGCGTCGTTGAGCTCCGAGAAGCCGTTGGCGATCTCGCGGCCGCCGACGAAGAACTCGAATCGCTCGGTGACGAAAGGATTGGCGTCCTTGCGGCGCGCCAGCGGGCTGACCTCGGTGGGGTACTCGGTGATGAAGGTGGGCTGCTGCAGGCGATGTTCCACGGTCTTCTCGAAGATCTCGATCTGGATCTTGCCCAGTCCCCAGCCATCCTTGACGTCGATATCCAGACGCTCGGCGATCTGGCGCGCCGCGGCCTCATCGGCCAGCGCATCGGCATGGATCTCGGGGTTATATTCGAGAATCGAGTCGAACACGGTCAGACGGCGCAGCGGCTGGCCGAAGTCGTACTCGAAATGCTCCAGCACCTCGCCGTCGCGGTTGCGCACGGTATTGACCACGGTGGTGGTGCCCAGCACCTCGCGAGTCAGGGTGCGCAGCATCTCCTCGGTGAGGTCCATCAGGTCATGGTAGTCCGCGTAGGCCTGATAGAACTCGATCATGGTGAACTCGGGGTTGTGACGCGTGGAGAGCCCCTCGTTGCGGAAATTGCGGTTGATCTCGAAAACCTTCTCGAAACCGCCCACCACCAGGCGCTTAAGATAGAGCTCCGGTGCGATGCGCAGGTACATGTCCTGGTCCAGCGCATTGTGGTGGGTGACGAAGGGGCGCGCCGTGGCGCCGCCGGGAATCGCCTGCAGCATGGGGGTCTCCACCTCCATGAAGCCGCGCGCCTCGAAGAAGCGGCGCATGGCGCTGATCACCCCGGCACGGGTCTCGAACACCTGACGCGAGTCGGGGTTCATGATCAGGTCCACATAACGCTGGCGGTAGCGCGCCTCCATGTCGGTGAGGCCGTGGAACTTGTCGGGCAGCGGACGCAGGCTCTTGGTGAGCAGCACCGCCTCCTCCATCATCACGTAGAGGTCGCCCTTGCCCGACTTGTGCACCGGGCCACGCCCCGCGACGATATCACCGATATCCCAGCCCTTGATCTCCTCGAGGGTCTCGGCGGGCAGCCCCTTCTTGTCGACATAGAGCTGGATCTGGCCGCTGACGTCCTGGATGACGATGAAGGGGCCACGCTTGCGCATGATACGCCCGGCCACGCCGGCCTGACGGTTCAACGCCTCGAGCTCGGCCTTGTCCTTGTCGCCCAGGGCTGCGTTGAGCTCGGCGGCATGGCTGTCACGACGGAAGTGGTTGGGAAAGGCGCTCTCGCCTTGCGCGGCGGCCCGCTCGCGGCGCGCCGCCAGCTTCGCGCGACGCTCGGCGATCAGGCGGTTCTCGTCGTTCTGGGGGCTGTCCGGGGTGGGGCTCTCGTTGGCCATTTCGCTACAATCCTTGCTTTAGGCTGGCGACGATAAACTGGTCTAAATCACCATCCAGCACCTTGTCGCAGTTGCTGGTCTGCACGCCGGTGCGCAGATCCTTGATACGCTGGTCATCCAGCACGTAGGAGCGGATCTGGCTGCCCCAGCCGATGTCCGACTTGGAGTCCTCGGCCTCCTGCTTGGCGGCGTTGCGCTTCTCCATCTCGTGCTCCCACAGCCTCGCCTTGAGCTGCTTCATGGCGAAGTCGCGGTTGGCGTGCTGGCTGCGCTGGCTCTGGCAAGCCACCACGATACCGGTGGGCTCGTGGGTGATGCGTACCGCCGAGTCGGTGGTGTTGACGTGCTGGCCGCCGGCACCACTGGAGCGATAGGTATCGACCCGCAGGTCCGAGGGATTGATCTCCACCTCGAAGCTGTCGTCGATCTCCGGTGACAGGAACACCGAGGCGAACGAGGTATGGCGGCGGCCACCGGAGTCGAAGGGACTCTTGCGCACCAGGCGGTGCACGCCGGTCTCGGTGCGCAGCCAGCCGAAGGCGTGGTCGCCCTGGATATGCAGGGAGGCCGACTTGATGCCCGCCACCTCGCCGGCGGAGAGCTCGGTGATCTCCGCCTTGAAGCCGTGATGCTCGGCCCAGCGCAGGTACATGCGCAGCAGCATGTTGGCCCAGTCCTGGGCCTCGGTGCCGCCGGAGCCCGCCTGGATGTCGAGGTAGGCGTTGTTCTCGTCCATCTCGCCGGAGAACATGCGCCGGAACTCGAGCTTCTCGAGGCTCGCCCTGAAGCCCTCCAGTTCCTTCTCCACCTCAGCGACGGTGCCCTCGTCCTCCTCCATCTCGGCCAGCTCCAGCAGGTCGCGGCTGTCGCCGAGGCCCTGGTCCAGCTCGTCGATGGTGGCGACGATAAGCTCCAGGGAGGCCCGCTCCTTGCCCAGCTTCTGGGCATAGTCCGGATCATTCCAGACGTTGGGGTCCTCGAGCTCGCGGGTGACTTCCTCTAGCCGATCCTTCTTCTCGGCATAGTCAAAGATACCCCCTCAGGACATCTGTCCGCTCAGACAGGTCCTTGATGAGGTTGTGAATCGGGTTGGTTTCCAGCATGGGGCGTCTCGCCTGAATCTGCGGTGGACGTACGGCCGCCGCGGCACCGGCGAGAGGCCGGCGCCGCGGCGGCACGGAAAAGACATCCATTGTAGCGAAAGCCGCGCCGAGTCGCATCCACTCGCCGCGCCCTCCCGGCCCCTAACGCAGGGAACCCGGCCGAAGCCGGGTTCCCTGGATACGCCGTGCTGGCTGACGCCTAGAAGCGGTAGGTCAGCTGGGCGCCGAAGCCGTGGGCCTCGTTCTTGTAGTCGGCAGAGTAGGTGGCACCGCCAACCGGGACACCACCTGTTGCCGCACTCGCCAGCAGATCAGCACGTTCCTGCTCTACATGAGTGCCACGCTCTGTGAGGTAGGAATAGGCGAAGTCCAGCGTCAGGTTGTCAGTAGGTGTCCAACCAGCACCCAATGAAAAGATACGGCGGTCATCAGACGGGATACGCACGCTGCGATACTCGTCGTTGGTCGGCGAGTTATCGATGGAGAGACCCGCACGAAGTGCCAACTGGTGATTGAGCTGATATTCGCCACCGACGGCGAATGCCCAGGCATTCGAGTAGTTCTGTGTCTCCTTTGTGATCTGCTCACCCTGATTATTGACCACCAGAATCTGGTCGAACTGGCTCCAACGTGTCCAGGAGGCACCAAACATCAGCTTGAGGCGGTCTGTCATCTGCTGAGTAATGGAGAAGTTGGCGGTTTCCGGCGTAGTCAGATCAAGGTTGGCATCATCGGCGCGAACCACATTCCCCATCGGATCATAGGCACGAAAATCACCGGTCAGAGTGTAATCCACCTTGGAGCGATAGGTGAGGCCCAACGTGGTCTCCGGAACCGGTTGATAGATCACCCCGAGGTTATAACCCCAGCCGTCATCGTCGCCATCGACACGTGAGTCAATATCGCCGGCAGGATCATAAGCGGCACTGCTCGGCAGTTGACGGCGAAGTTCGCCCTCCACCTGGTTGTAGGTAATGCCAGCACCGACCGACCACTTGTCATTGAAGCGATAGGATACCGTCGGCTGTGCGCTGATTACCGTCACTTCGGTGTAGTTACCGAAATAGCGGCCCTGAAAGTCATCCTCGTAATCGGTCTTGGAACCAAAAGGCGCATAGACACCGAAGCCAAAGGCCAGCTTTTCATTGACCGGGTGCGCGTAGAAGGCAAAGTAAAGTGGACCCCATCGTCAAGACAGAAAACGTCCCGATTTAAGTTATCGTCTCGGCCTTGGCTGCAGCTGCACAGCGCTGCCCTGTGTCATGGTCCTGAGCGGTGTCACGTTGATGACCAAAGTGA
>NZ_JAJSPA010000024.1:0-50802 GCF_021282295.1 Halomonas sp. G15
AACTCGATGGCGGCTCGGCGCAGGTAGGACGGGAACTTGTAGAAACGCTTCACGAAGTAGTGGTGGCGAGGCGAGGGGTTCTTCTTGGTCGGGTGCATCAGCCGCTCCACGGCAGCGGCAAAGCTGGAGGCCTGCTGCAGCGACGGCCAGTTGGCCAGGACCACCACCGACAACGCACGGCAGAACTGGCGATACTCCGCCAGCGTCAAACGCATCAGGTGTCGCTGCTGCGTCGTGGCTTGTAGTGGCCACTTGTCCGTGCGTATCATCGACTTTGTCATGACTCATATAGTCGGTGCATAGAATGGAAATTTCAAGGCTTCGTACAAGCAACCACAGTGCCTACAGGCTTTATTATCATCTGGTGCTGTCAATGAAGTATCGCCACAAGTGCTTGACGGGGCCGATGCTGGAGCGTCTGGAAGAGATGCTGCGCGACCTGCTATTCCGATGGGGCGGCGAGCTGGTCGAGTTTGGCGGCGAAGCCGACCATGTGCACCTGCTGTTTGAGGTGCCGCCGACCGTGAAACCGTCCGATCTGGTAAAGAACCTGAAATCCGTCACTGCCCGTCGCATGCGCAAAGAGTTCGCGGCCGAATTGGCGCCCTACTACTGGAAACCCTACTTCTGGAACCGGGCCTATGCCCTGATCAGTGTCGGCGGCCGGGCCAGCATCGAAACGCTGCTGCGCTACATCGAAAACCAGGACGACCCTCGCAAGCTCGGGCAGCCGCTTAACTAACGCATCACGCTTCGCGTCGATGCGTAGGATGCGCGGCCGATTTGCTCAATGCAGGCTCGCCGGCCAGTCGCGCCGGAAGGCCAGCGCCGCCCTGGCGGCCTCGAGTACGGCATGGCGATGCTCCTCCTCGACTGCGAAGCGCTCCTTGTCCTCCTTGAAGCGCTCCTTGGGGCTGAGCGCCTGACGCGCCTCATGGGTATGCAGGTGCCGGGTAAGGGCATGCACGTCGCCGAAGGGACGGAAACTCTCGCGTTCCAGCAGACGCGAATCGAGGATCTCCAGCAGCACCTTGCAGCGCCATGCACCCTCGGTGATATCGACCTGTTCCTGGAGCAGCGCCGAGGCCACCAGCTCGAGGTTCTCCAGGCAGTTATCGTGGGCGCGCTTCAACTCCTCCTGCTGACTCGCCCGGCGCCGGCGAACTTCACGCCACAGGGTAAAGGCATAGGCGCCGAGGCCGGCGATGATCACCAGGGCAAGGCCGGCAAGGATCAGGGCAGTGGTGGTACTCATCGGGGATCACCGTGGTATCACGAGAAATGGGCTGTCGATTCTACCTGCTTGCACGCTTCCACCCCAACGTCACCACGATGACACCCCGGTAGCCAACGAGGCCTTCAGGCGTGATGCCGCCGGCTCGGGACGCTGACGCGCAGCTGCATACTTAAGTATAATGCGATTACCAAGCGTTCCATGCACCCCGCCAACCAATGGAGACAGGCATGTCTGAGCCCCCCACTCCCGCAGGCGCGCCGGCGCCTCCTTCTACCGCCGCCAGGATCGGCCTGTGGTTCGGTCCCGCCCTGCTGCTGGCCACCCTGCTGTTGCCGCCACCGGCGGAAATGTCACCCGCGGCGTGGGCCTGTGTGGGCATGGCGCTGCTGATGGCCACCTGGTGGTCCACCGAGGCCATTCCGATTCCCGCCACCTCGCTGCTGCCCATGGTGCTGGTGCCGGCCCTGGGGCTGGGCAGCATGAGCGAGGCCACCGGCAGCTATGCCAATCCGATCATCTACCTGTTCCTGGGCGGCTTCCTGCTCGGCATCGCCATGCAACGCTGGGAGCTGCACCGCCGCCTCGCCCTGCACGTGCTGAAGCTGGTGGGGCACCAGCCGCGGCGGCAGATCGCCGGTTTCATGCTCGCTACCGGATTCCTGAGCATGTGGGTATCCAATACCGCCACGGCGATCATGATGTTGCCCATCGGCATGTCGGTGATCAGCCTGCTCGGCGACAGCGATCCCGAGGAGCTCAGGCGCTATGCCACCGCCCTGCTGCTGGCCATCGCCTACTCGGCCAGCATCGGTGGCGTGGCCACCCTGATCGGCACGCCGCCCAACGCCCTGCTCGCCGGTTACCTGGCCGAGGATCGTGGGATCGACCTGGGCTTCGCCCAGTGGATGGTAGTTGGCCTGCCGATCAGCATCGCCATGATGACGGCGGCCTGGTGGTGGCTGACCCGGCGCGGCTTCGCCCTCGATGCGGCCGGCCAGAGCGCCAATATGATCGACGACGAGCTGGAAAGGCTCGGTCGCATGTCGCTGGCGGAGCGCCGGGTGGCCATGCTCTTCACCCTCGCCGCGCTGGCGTGAGTTGCCCGCCCGCTGCTCAATGACGTCGGCCTGCCCTGGCTCACCGACACCGGCATCGCCATCGCCGCCGGCATCGCCCTCTTCCTGACGCCCAGTGGGACACAGGCCGGAGAGCGGCTGCTGGTCTGGGACGATGCCCAGAAGGTCCCCTGGGGCATCCTGCTGCTGTTCGGTGGTGGCCTCGCCCTGGCCGGCACCATCACCCGCACCGGGCTGGCGGAGTGGATCGCCAACCAGCTGGGGATCTTCGGTACCCTGCCGCTGCTGGCCATGATCGGCATCGTGGTCCTGGTCATCATCTTCCTGACCGAGGTGACCTCCAACACCGCCACCGCCGCGGCCTTCCTGCCACTGCTGGGCGCCCTGGCGCTGTCGCTGGATATCTCTCCGCTGCTGATCACGGTGCCGGCGGCCATCGCCGCCAGCTGTGCCTTCATGATGCCGGTGGCAACGCCACCCAACGCCATCGTCTTCGGTACCGGCCATATGAAGATCCAGTCGATGATCCGGGCCGGCTTCGCCTTGAACCTGATCAGCAGCGTGCTGGTGACCCTGATGGCCTACGGGCTGATCCAGCTCTTCTGGTGATCTCTCTCCCTGCCAACGACACGGGCCCGGCAGATGCCGGGCCCGTGTCGTTGTCGCTAGGCGATGGCACCCACTACTGGATCCCCGGAGCCATCCAAAGCGACCAGGCCTGGGCGTAGTGATCCAGCAGCAGCACGCCGAACAGCCCCAGGATATAGCGAATAGAGAACCAGAAGGCGGCCAGGGGAGCCTTCGGGTCCTGCCCCCGCCACACCCGGTAGTTCCAGACCATAAAGCGCATATTGAGCGCCATCACCCCGACCAGATAGAGCGCCCCGCTCATGCCGATGGCGAAGGGCAGCAGGGTCACCGCCACGGTCAGCCAGCCGTAGAGCCACACCTGCAGTCGGGTAAAGGCCTCCCCATGGGTGACCGGCAGCATCGGCACACCGGCACGGGCATATTCATCGCGCTTGTGCAGTGCCAGTGCCCAGAAGTGCGGTGGCGTCCAGGCGAAGATGATCAGCACCAGCAGCAGCGGCTCGGGGCCGACCTGGCCGGTCACCGCCGTCCAGCCCAGCAGCGGTGGCGCCGCCCCGGCTACCCCGCCGATCACGATGTTCTGGGGCGTGGCGTGCTTGAGGAAGGCGGTATAGACCAGTGCGTAGCCGATCAGCGAGCCCAGGGTCAGCCAGGCGGTCAGGGCATTGACCTGCCACACCAGCAGGGCGAGACCGGCCAGCGAGAGCAGCGTGGCCCACGCCAGGGCGATGCTCCCGGGCATGCGCCTTGCCGCCAGCGGGCGTCGCGAGGTACGCAGCATCATGGCATCGAGTCGCCGGTCGACCACATGGTTGAAGGCCGCCGCCCCGCAGGCGGTCAGGCCGATCCCGGCCAGGCCGTAAAGCACCACGGCAGGCGACGGCAGCACCGGCTGCGCCAGCGCCATGCCCACCAGGGCACACACCAGCATCACCAGCACCACCCGTGGCTTGCACAGGGTCACCAGGTCCCGCCAGCCCCATTCACCCAGCGCCGGGGACGGGAGTTCGGCGACACGGATCTCGGTCGTCAGCGCATCAGACATGGAGCCACTCCTTCTTCTGCAACGATGATTGTTGTGTCGTGGTCGACGCCGGCGCCAGGCAGCGCCATCTCCAGGAAGCCAGCGCCAGGCTCAGCACCAGCGCCACGGCGCCAGCGGTATGCAGCAGCGCCAACCACAGGGGCAGCCACAGCAGCACATTGGCCACCCCCAGCGAGAACTGCACCCCATAGGCCAGGCCCAGGGCACCCAGCCACGGACGCATCGCCGTCTCGCGCCAGTAGCACAGCAGCAGCGCCAGGATCGCGACTCCCAGCGCCAACGCCCCCAGGCGGTGCCCCACCTGGATGGCACTGCGCGCCTCAGCATGCAGTTGACCATGCAGGTAGTTGGGGCCGACGCTCTGGGTCAGGTGAAAGCCCTCGCTCCAGTCCAGGCCGGACCACCACTCGCCGTTGCAGGTGGGGAACCCCTGGCAGGCGATGCCGGCGTAGTTACTCGACACCCAGCCGCCCAGCGCCAGCTGAACCACCAGCAGGAAGGCAGCCAGCCCCCAGAGTGGTGTCAATGCGCGGCGCGGCGCGGCAACCCCGCCAGGCGCCAGGCTGCCGCTTGCACAACGCCGCAGGCGCAGATGCAGCCACAGGAACACCAGCATCACGCCAAGCCCCCCCAGCAGATGCAGGGTGACCACCTGGGGCCACAACCTGAGGGTAACCGTGAAGGCGCCGAACGCCCCCTGCACCAGGATCAAGGCCAGCAGCCCCAGGCTGAGGCGCCAGGGGTAGTCGGCACGTCGCCGCAGGGGCCTGCCCAGCACCACCAGGGCGATGACCAGCAGACCCAGGGAGGAAGCCACATAGCGATGGATCATCTCCATCCAGGCCTTGGCACTCTCCAGCGGTGCTTCCGGGGTGTGGGCCAGGGCCCGCCCCTCGTCGGGCACCACCAGGGCGCCATAGCAGCCCGGCCAGTCGGGGCAGCCCAGCCCAGCATCCACCAAGCGCGTCCAGGCGCCCAGTAGGATCACCCCCACCGTCAGCACCACGCCCAACAGGCTCAGCATCTTGAGCAGTGCCAGTCGCCGCTGTGCTGCGTGCATCGCCCCACCTCCCTTGTCATTGCAGGATCAGCGTCCCGCCAGCTCCTGGCCCGCCAATTCCTGACCACCCTGCCAGGGTGCCTCCGGATTCATGCGCAGCAGGCGCCCCAGATCTGCCTTCACCGCATAGGGGTCCACATCCGCCGGGTAACCAAGCACCGGCTGTCCACGCGGGTCGAGCAGCCATAGCCGACCCGGCTCGAGCCAGCTTGGCCGCTCAGCCCAGCGCGCCACCACCTCGCCGGGCAGCGCCTCGGCCTGGCCGCCCACGCGCAACCGGCTGACGCGGGGCGCCTCACGCCCCAGCGCGCGATGCAGACGCCACCACTGGTCGCTCAGCTCGGCACAGCGCCGTCCGCAGTCGAAGGCCAGTACCCAGTCGCCGGACACCGACGGTGCCATGTTCGCGGCCAGTGGCCACTCGGCGAGTACCGGAATCTCCGGGGCCAGTTCACCATGGGCCGTGCGCCCCTCGGGGATGCCGACTCGCCCTAGCGCCATGACCGTGGCCACCAGCACCGGCAAGGAGAGGAACAGCAGCAGCGCCAGCAGCTTGAGCCGCCCGTAGCGCGCAGCATGGGTCATCGTCATTTTGAGTCCTCCACGGGCAAGCCGTCGCGGCGCATGCGCCGCCCGCCGATAATCATCACCACCAGTGCCGCCAGCGCCAGGCCCCACCACTGGACGGCGTAGCCCACATGTCGGCTGGGCGGCATCACGCTGGGCGTCCACCAGGCTGGGAGCGCGCCGGGCCCCTCCTCCAGATGCAGCCAGCCAGGGTGGGCGAAGTCGAGGGCCCAGGCGTCGAGCTGGATACGCTGCAGCCGTGCCCCCTCATGGTTGGGACCGAACAGCGGCGCGCCCTCACCCGCCGCCTGCCAGCGTCCACGCAGGGTGACCCTGCCCTGTGGCGTCGCCACGGCAGGGTCGGCACGGCTGGTGCCGGTCTCCAGGAAGCCGCGCTGCACCAGCCAGATCCGCCCATCATCGCCTCGCAACGGGGTCAGCGGAGCGACCCCCAGGCGACCGTCATGGGTGCGGTTGTCCAGAAACAGCGTGCGGTCCACCAGGTACTCGCCGCTGAGCGTGAGACGGCTGCCCTCGGGGGGCATCTCGCTGGGCGCTGTCAGGGTCGGCGCACTCGACAACCGCGCCAGATAGTCACGCTTTTCCTCGCCGCGCTCCCACTGCCAGAGGCCCAGCGCCAGCCCCAGCACCACCAGCAACGACCACAGGCTCCACCACAGGCGTTGCCGCCACCTTCCGCGGCGGGCATGCTGGGAAACATTGCTGCCCAAGGAGTGTTCCATGCTGCTCAAGGTCCTGATCGCTCTGGTGTTCCTGGCCATGCTGGCGAGCCTGGCCGCCGGCGCCGGCTTCCTGCTGCGCGACAGCGGCACCTCACGGCGCCTGCTGGTCTCCCTGAAGCTGCGGGTGGCACTGGCCGCCACCCTGCTGGCCCTGCTCTTCTACGGCTTCTATGCCGGCAGCCTGGGCTGATCCTGCGAGTCCCTGACACCGGATCAGAACACGTAGACGAACAGGAAGAGCCCGATCCACACCACGTCCACGAAGTGCCAGTACCAGGCCGCCGCCTCGAAGCCGAAGTGATTCTCCGGGGCGAAGTGCCCCCGCAGGATACGGAGCAGCATCACCGTGAGGATGGTGGCACCGATGATCACGTGGGCCCCATGGAAGCCGGTAAGCAGGAAGAAGGTCGCCCCATAGATCCCCGCCTCCAGGGTGATGCCGTAGTGGTGGTAGGCCTCGTAGTACTCCACGCCCTGGATGATGATGAAGGTGAAGCCCAGCAGCACCGTGACCAGCAGCCAGTTGCGCGTGGTCTCGCGCATGCCCTCCTTGAGCCCCTCGTGGGCCACGGTGAGGGTGATGCTGGACCCCACCAGAATCAGGGTGTTGACCAGCGGCAGCTGCCACGGACTGAAGGTATCGCGGGGGCCGGCCACGTCGCCCGGCGGTTCCAGCAGCGGCCAGCTGGCGGTGAATTCCGGCCACAGCAGTGCGGCCACGCCCTTGGCCCCGTCGCCGTCCAGCCACGGCAGCGCGAAGGTGCGCACATAGAAGAGCGCACCGAAGAAGGCGGCGAAGAACATCACCTCGGAGAAGATGAACCAGGCCATGCCCTGGCGGAAGGAGCGATCCATCTGGGCATCGTAGAGCCCACCCCGGGACTCCTTGACCACATCCCGGAACCACAGCCCCATCACCGCGAGCACCGCCAGCACCCCCGCCGCCAACAGTGCGCTCCCCCGGCCATGCACCATCAGCATGCCGGCTCCGATCATCATCGTGCCCAACGCCAGCGAGCCGAGGATCGGCCACTTGCTGGTTGCGGGGACGTAGTAGCTGCCACCACTCATGCCTCATCTCCTTTGCCGGCAGTCGCCCGGGCCTGAAGCACGGCTTCATCGCGGGTGACCGGATACAGGGTGTAGACCAGGGTCAGGGTATTGACGTCCTCGGGCAGGTCGCGAGCCAGCTGGAAGACCAGTGGCAGTTCGAGGCGCTCGCCCGCCTCGAGGCGCTGCTCCTGGAAGCAGAAGCAGGCCAGCTTGCGCAGGTGCGGCGTGGCCTCGGCCGGCGACACGCTGGGCACCGCCCGCCCCCATAGCGCCGTCTCGGCCGGATTGTGGAAGGTGAAATCCACCTCGGCGCTCTGGCCGGGGTGCAGGCGCACCTGGCGGGTCTCGACCTCCAGGTTCCACGGCAGCCCGGCGCTGCCCCGGGTGATGAACTGGACCGTCACCATGCGCGAGTCGTCGACCTCCTCATGGACGATCGCCTGGGCCGAACCGCTGGTCTTGCCGTTGAGGCCGGTGACCTCGCAGAACACGTCATAGAGCGGCACCAGGGCGAAGGCGAAGGCGAACATGCCGGCCAGGGCAAACAGCGTCTTGGCGACGGTGCGGCGCACCCCCCGGCGGGACGCGTTCGGCGAGGCATGACTCTCAGGCATGAGCGACTCCTCCTGTACTTGGGATGGGCGTCATTCACCCTCACGGCGGAAGGTGGGCGGGTGCTCGAAGGTATGCAGGGGCGCCGGGCTCGGCACGCTCCACTCGAGGTCCTCGGCGCCCTCCCAGGCCTTGGCCGGCGCCTTCTCGCCGCCCCGCACGCATTTGATGATCAGCAGCACGAAGAGCAGCTGGGAGGCGCCAAACATGAAGGCCCCCAGGCTGGACGCGAGGTTGAAGTCGGCGAACTGTAGGGCGTAGTCGGGGATGCGCCGCGGCATGCCGGCCAGACCGGAGAAGTGCATGGGAAAGAAGGTCAGGTTGACCCCGATCACCGACAGCCAGAAGTGCCACTGAGCCAGCTTCACGTTGGGGTAGTGGCCGGTCCACTTGGGCAACCAGTAGTAGGCCGCAGCGAGGATCGCGAACAGTGCACCTGGCACCAGCACATAGTGGAAGTGCGCCACCACGAAGTAGGTGTCGTGGTACTGGAAGTCGGCAGGCGAGATCGCCAGCATCAGCCCCGAGAAGCCACCGATGGTGAACTGCACCACGAAGGCCAGCGCGAAGAGCATCGGCGGCTCGAAGCTGATGGAGCCGCGGAACATCGTGGCGATCCAGTTGAACACCTTCACCCCGGTGGGCACCGCGATCAGCATGGTGGTGTACATGAAGAACAGCTCGGCGGCCAGCGGCAGCCCCACGGTGAACATATGGTGGGCCCAGACCAGGAACGACAGGATGGCGATGGCCGCCGTGGCATAGACCATGGAGGCGTAGCCGAACAGGCGCTTGCGCGAGAAGGTCGGGATGATCGCCGAGACGATGCCGAAGGCCGGCAGGATCATGATGTAGACCTCGGGATGCCCGAAGAACCAGAACAGGTGCTGGAACAGCACCGGGTCCCCGCCGCCGGCGGCATTGAAGAAGCTGGTACCGAAGTTGATGTCCATCAGCATCATGGTGACCGCCCCGGCCAGCACCGGCATCACTGCGATCAGCAGGAAGGCGGTGATCAGCCAGGTCCAGCAGAACAGCGGCATGTCCATCAGGCGCATGCCCGGTGCGCGCAGGTTGAGGATGGTGGCGATGATGTTGATGGCGCCGAGGATCGAACTGATGCCGGCGATGTGCAGCGAGAGGATGAAGAAGGTGGTGGATGGCGGCGCATAGGTGGTGGAGAGCGGCGCGTAGAAGGTCCAGCCGAAGTTGGGGCCACCTCCCGGCATCAGCAGGGTGCTGAGCAGCAGCGTGAAGGCCACCGGTAACAGCCAGAAGCTGAAGTTGTTGAGCCGCGGCAGGGCCATGTCCGGTGCACCGATCTGCAGTGGCACCATCCAGTTGGCCAACCCCACGAAGGCCGGCATGATCGCCCCGAACACCATGATCAAACCGTGCATGGTGGTCATCTGGTTGAAGAACTCCGGCTCCACCAGCTGCAGGCCGGGCTGGAACAGCTCGGCGCGCACCACCAGCGCGAATACCCCACCGATGAAGAACATCGTCAGCGAGAAGATCAGGTAGAGGCTGCCGATCTCCTTGTGGTTGGTGGTGAGCAGCCAGCGCATCAGGCCACGCGGCGGGGCGGGATGCGCCGCCGCCTGGCCGCCGGCACTGGCGGTGGAGCTCTGCTCGACGGGGTGATGCAAGGGCAACTTGGGTGCCATGGTGAATCTCCCTGATCTTCGCTGTTCTTGTCTGATCGTTGGGGAACCGGGAGCCGGTCTAGTCGGCCAGCCGCTCGGCAATCTCCGCCGGCTGAACCAGGTCACCGGTTTCATTGCCCCAGGCGTTGCGTTCATAGGTGATCACGGCGGCAATCTCCACCGGGCTCAGGGTATTGCGGAAAGCCGGCATGGCCGAGCCCGAGACCCCGTTGACCACGGTCTCGATATGGCGCTCGCGCTCATCCATCAATGCCTGGTTGCCCGCCAGGGCCGGGAAGGTCGGCGGATTGCCGCTGCCATCCGCCTGGTGGCAGGAGGCACACACGGCGTTGTAACTCTGCTCGCCGCGCGCCATCAGCTCGTCCATGGACCACTCGCGGTCGACGCCCGATGCCTCCTGGGCGCTGGCCTCCTTGCGCTCGGCCAGCCAGGCATCGAACTCCTCGCCCTCCATAGCGTGCACCACGATGGGCATGAAACCGTGGTCCATGCCGCACAGCTCGGCACACTGGCCGCGATAGATACCGGGCTCGTTAATCCGCACCCAGTTCTCGTTGACGAAGCCGGGAATGGTGTCCTGCTTGACGGCGAGATCCGGAACCCACCAGGAGTGGATGACATCGTCGGAGGTGAGCAGGAAGCGCACCTTGCGACCCACCGGCAGCACCAGCGGCTCATCGACCTCGAGCAGATAGTGCTCGCCCCGCTCACCCTCGCCGCGGATCGTCTCTCGTGGGGTGCCGAGGTTGGAGGTGAAGGCGACGTCCTCCCCAAGGTACTCGTAGCGCCAGCGCCACTGCTGCCCGGTGATCATCACATCCAGGTCGGCGTCAGAGGGGTCGTACATCTTCTTGAGAGTGGCCGTGGCGGGGACTGCCATGCCGATGAGGATCAACAGCGGGATCGCCGTCCAGATCACTTCGACAAGGGTGTGCTCGTGAAAGTGCGCCGCCTTGGCCCCCTTGGAATGACGAAAGCGGAACAGGGAGTAGAACATCACCCCGAACACCACCACGCCGATGACCACGCAGATCCAGAAGATGGTCATGTGCAGCGAGTGAACCTCACGGCTGACGTCGGTCACACCCACCGGCATGTTCCAGCCGTTGGCCATGGCCAGCGTCGTCATCAGGGGGACGACCAGGCAACCTGCCATCCACACGATGAACGTGCGCATCGGCGCCTCCTCCTAGCTAGTTGTCGTGGCTTATTGTTGTCGTGAGCTGTCGTGTCGTGCGGTAACTGCACGCTACTGCTCGATCAGTTCAGATACACCTCATAAAGTGAGTGTAGACCCCTCGCCTGCGGCCAACTGTCGCAGAACTCCATTCCGCCAACGGCAATTTCAACGCGCCACCGTCACGGCAAGCACCGCCACCAGCACCACCAGCACAAGCGCCATCAGTATGCCCACGACAATAAAGGCCACGGGATGGCCCTTCTCGAAGTCCTCGCGCCGCTGCACATCCTTCTGCACACCGAAGAAGGCCGCTAGCACAGACTTGACAACGCTCCACATCGCACACTCCCCATGCCGGAAATCAAACACGCGCGGTTCCACCGCAGGTCTTCCCCGTCTACCTCTCCTATACTCTAGTCAAGAGACCACGGCATTTGCCGCAAAGTCATCCGATGGTGCATTCCGCAGGAGGTCATCATGACCCAGAATCCCTTTGCCAACCCGATGCTGGAGTGGTGGCAGCAGCAGTGGACCCAGGGCGTCAATCCCATGGCTCGCACCCAGCTGGCGTGGATGGAGAGCATGGCCGAGGCCCTGCAGTTCGAGGCCCAGTTCCTGAAGGCCATCGCCGAGAGCGGTGAACGGATGGCCAAGTGCTTCAACGGCAAGCAGCCCACTACCCCGGAGGAGGTGCGGGCCTGCTACGAAAAGCTGGTGAAGGAGGTAGGCGACGCCCAGATGAAGCGTCTCGAGCAGGCCTCACAGCTCACCCACGATTTTCGCAAGCGGCTCTGGGAGGAGATCTGACCGACCTTGGCCGCGTCCGCACTACGCCAGACGACACCCCAGGCGCCCTTCGAGGGCGCCTTTTCAGTTACCCAGCCCGAACAGCCCCGTGATCAGCGGCAGCAGGAAGGCCGTCAGCAAGCCGGTCAGGCCCATGGCCAGGCCCGAGAAGGCCCCGGCCACGGCACCGATATGCGCGAAGGCCTGGGCGGTGCCGAAACCGTGGGCGGAGAGCCCCAGTGCAAAGCCCTGCACCGCCGGATCCTTGATGCGCAACAGGCGGAATACCCAGGGCGCCAGCGCACAGCCGATGGAACCGGTCAGCAGCACCAGTCCCGCGGCCAGAGAGGGAATGCCTCCGATCTGCTCGGCGATACCCATGGCGATGGGAGAGGTGACCGAGCGCGGGGCCAGGGAGAGCACCGTTTCCGGGCGCGCACCCATGGCCAGGGCGATGCCCAGGGTGCTGGCCACCGCGGTAACGATGCCCACCCCACAGGCCAGCAGCAGCGGCATCAGCAGTCGCCTGATCCGCTCGCGATGATCATAGAGGGGAATCGCCAGTGCCACGGTGGCCGGACCCAGCAGGAAGTGAATGAACTGGGCCCCTTCGAAGTAGGTGGAATACTCCATGTCCACCAGCAGCAGCAGGCCGATCAGAATGGCGATGGAGAGCGTGACCGGGTGCACCAGCGGCGTGCCCCCCAGTGCCTTGTTGATGCGCACCGCCAGGGTAAACACCAGCAGCGTGACCAGCAGGGAGAGCAGCGGATTACCGGAGAGATAGACCCATAGCTGGTCGAGTGTCGCGACGTTCATCGCCCCTGCCCTCCGCGGCGACGATTGAGCCGATCCAGGGCCCAGGCGGTGGTGGCCAGGGTGAGCGCCGTGGATACCACCAGGGTGACGAGGATCGGCCACAGGTCGCGTCCGATCAGGGCGAAGTGGACCATCAACCCCACGCCCGCCGGCACGAAGAGCAGCGTGAGGTAACGTAGCAGCCCCTCTCCCGTCAGGCGCAGGCTGTCCGGCACCTTGCCACGCACCATCAGACCCACCAGCAGGATCACCATGCCGATCACCGGTCCCGGTATCGGCAGGGTCAGGCCACGCGCCACCAGCTCACCCAGAAACTGGCACGCGAGCAGCACGCTCATTCCCATGATCAGCGGCATTCGCCACCTCCCGCAAACAAGGCCATCCAAGCCGGAACGCAGGGTATGCTGCCCTGCGCCGGAGCAAACCACCGAAGAATCAGGCGGGCCAGCTCAGCGCAACTGGCTGTCCTTGCTGCCCCTGCGGTTGTAACCCGCCGTGGCGCCCTGCCGCTTGTCACGCTCTGCCTGGCAGGCGACACACAGACGCACCCCGGGAATGGCCTCGCGCCGCGCCTGCGGTATCTCGTCATCGCACTCCTCGCAGTGCGTAAGACTCTCGCCATGCGGCAGCCGGCTGCGAGCCAGCGATACCGCATCCTCAACGCTGGCATCGATCTGATCCTGAACCGCACCATCCTTGCTCCATCCGCCCGCCATCTCCATCTCCTCCCGGCCATCAGGCCGGCAACGCCTGATCACGCCCGGCCCGAACGGGAAGGTCCCGAACTAGGTTACCGGACACACCACTTCGCGGCGAACCACGCCACCGCTTGTGCTCGATCCTGATGATTGCGTCACATCATAGTGCATAACCCGGGCCGGCCCCAGCGGCCCCGAGCCAAGCGACTGAATCGAAAGTGCAAAAGGGGCTTTTCATTTGCCGACGAAAGCGCTAGTATACGCCTCGTTCTCGGGGGACAGGCCAGATGGCCACAAAACCCGAAAACAGAGTCGGAGCGTGGCGCAGCTTGGTAGCGCGTTGCAATGGGGTTGCAAAGGTCGCAGGTTCGAATCCTGTCGCTCCGACCATTAATTTTAGAGAAAACAGCCGCTTACGGGTTACTCCGAGCGGCTGTTTTTCTGTGCGATCAAAAAATGTCAAAACCGTGTCAAAATTCGCCGTTCCATCCGAAATGGAACTGACCAAATCGCAGCCCCTTGTGATTTTCGAATTTGGAGAAAGTGACCGTTACCTCTGACTTTAGCGTGAAAACTAACAGTGCATACCAGTTCACAATCTAATGCATTGTTATGAAAGGACAACCTCAGCATTTTTATGATGATATATACAGCACACACCACAACAAAGTGAAGCTACTCAGTGGGTAGGTTTTACCAACCTGCTTACAGCCGAACATATTCTGTATGGCCGCAGGTCATGCCCGCACGTCCTTAGGTTGCATATGGTTACATTCACCCAATAGACTTAGGATTTTTGCGGGGGGGAATCCATCAAATGACAATTAATGTAGCCCTTTCGACTTCAGAGGCTATCGTGCTGGGCTGTGACAGCCTCTCAAGCGTCACCCAGCCAGTCGTGCACAGCCACCCGGATAACATCGCATACAAAGATGGAGAAATGCTCCTGGACGATGAAGGGGCACCATGCTTCACCGCTAAGGCCATCACTCATAACGTAGTGAACGTATTTGGCGGTGTACGTAAGATGTTTTGCATATACGAGTCCGGTGACTTTCATGTGGCCGGAGTTACTGCCGGACTAGCTATCCTTGAAGGGATGACAATTGCAGAGCACGCTAACAAATTCCGCAGAGAGAATAGGCATAGTCAGGAGCTTCAAAGCGTCGACGCTGTGGCTGCAGTATTCCTCGAATACATAAGAGAAAAGTGGGAAATAACTGTAGGGTATAAACCAAGCGACGAACATGACCAGTTTTCAGCCCCTTATCCACCCTTAGAGTTCCTGGTAGCTGGGTTTGAACCCTCTGGCGAGGGACGGGTGTACAGGCTAGATGTAAGCAACGACAGCATGGCGCTCCAGCATGATGGGAGCGAAGGAATTGCTTGGGCCGGGCAGGCGAACTATGTCCAGCGGCTTATCATGGGCTTTGATGCCACTTTGGGTGCTAGCCTGATTCAGGAGGGTGGCGTTTCTGAGGACTACCTTGCTAGACTGCGCCGACAGGTAGGGACGAACATCGATTTTGCCAACCTCCCAACGCAGTATGCTATTGATTTTGTTGAGATGCTTGTAAATACACAATCCGGAATGCAGCGTTTCGAGCCAGGCATTGCTACTGTTGGGGGTAGAACACACATTGGCGTGCTCAGGCGTGGTGAAAGGTTCACCATGCTCAATGAGCCTGAGCTGGTACACAAGCACACGGGGTTCAATCATGATGACTAACTTTGCCTCAAGCAGCGGCTCTATCGCCTCCAGCTCGCACGCTCCAAGAGACCCGGATTTTTACAACGGATCTGGATGTTTCACCTCCACCGCAAGCAGCCGTCATGTAGCCCGCAAGAGGGATGAGGTGGAACAGCGAAAAGCGAAAGGCCCAACATATTTTTCACGAAGAATCAAATGATGTTTTTACATGCATATATAATTTTCTGCTGCAACTGAATTTTGTAATAGCCCCGCTCAATGCGGGGCTACGTTATTTGGTCTTCACTTCCTCGAGCCACAGCCTATTCCGATCACCGGCTCCTCGCCCCCCTACATTACCCCATGGCCGACGCGACCCTCTACCGGATAACCACTTGGCGTAAGCGGCTGGAACGCAGAGGGTGGACCACCCTCCGTCGTGCGCGGCCACCGAGAAACCGGCTGATCGAATATCACGTCATCTGGGAAAGTCAGATCGTCAGCGGGCGAGTACAGCTGATGGATTTAGACGACGAAGCCTACTGGATACCTGGATCACCTATCGCACTGCTCGAGCGCGGCCTGGGTGTCGTGGAAGGCGTCTGGCGACTGGCCCAAGGCCAGAACAGACAATCGGGACAGGTCAGGCGCCCTTTACCGTGGCCGCCTACTTGAGTTGTACCAACTGATCGGCTTGCCGCTGGGTCGTTTCTAGGGTCAGGTGCTGCCCGTCCTTGAACTGCATGTCGACCAGATAGCTGGTCTTGCCGTAGAACGAGCCGACGATACACAACACCAGGGCAATGAGTAGACCGAGCGGACCCAGTATTAGGAAGCCGATGGTGCCGAGAAACAGCAGGCCGAGAAGGAAGGTCAAGAAAGCGAAATGGCGCTCTTTTTCACGGCGGGTTGAGACACTGACCAAGGTGCCCGGCGGGTAGACCGCCTCGCGGCTCGCCTTGATATGCACGCCGTGGCTGCCAATTTTGACCTTGCCGCGGGTGCCGAACGAGCCCCCAATGATGCGCATGTCGTCTCCTGAATGAGGGGCATCCGCGCCCAACCGTCCATGGTGTCCTGTGACGCAAGGAGCAAGCGATGCACTCGCAACGCGGAGGAAGTGGCGTCACACCTTCAGCCTAGCACCCGTAACGGCCCCGTCATGACGAGATCGGTTCGCCGGTTTGTAAGAGATTTCCGACGAAAGTGACTCGCCATCTCCCCTCCGGTTCTCGCCCGGTGCCTCGATAACCCCTCAGCCAACCAGCGCTTCCATGCCGAGCCAGCAGCCCTCTCCATTGCCATAGTGCGCCTACGGAGCCTCATGGGCTTTTGTGCTGACGGGAAACCAGGTCTAGGCTAAGAGAACCTCATATCGCATATAACGAAAGTGGCAGGGAACATCATGGAGCTAGGTGACAAGCTGTCCGGGATCGCCCGGAGAGGACAAGATCAGGTAGATCACATCACCAACGAGGAGGCCACCAAGACGGCCCTGGTGATGCCGTTCATCGGCGCGCTGGGCTACGACCCGTTCGACCCGCGCGAGGTGGTGCCGGAATTCACGGCCGACGTCGGCACCAAGAAGGGGGAGAAAGTCGACTACGCCATCAGGACCAACGACACCCTTTCCATTCTGGTCGAGTGCAAGCCAGTCGGGGCCGATCTCGCCAACGTGCAGTACAACCAACTGTACCGCTACTTCGCCTGTACCGATGCGAAGTTCGCCATTTTGACCAACGGCTTCGAGTACCGCTTCTATTCGGACCTCGACTCAGAGAACAAGCTGGACACCCGCCCCTTCTTTACTTTCAACTTGACCGATTTCAACGACCAGGACATCAGCGAGCTTCAAAAATTCACCAAGCCCAACTTCGATGTGGAGGCAATCCTCAGCACCGCCAACCGCTTGAAATACACCAACCTTGCCAAACGGGCCATTGATCAAGTCTTACGCGAGGTGCCGGAGGAGTTCGTCAAATTTATCCTTGGCAAGGTTTACGAGGGTCGGCAGACTCGACAGGTCATCGAAGAATTCACACCGATCATCAAGGAAGCTGGCACTTTATACGTCAAGGAACAAGTTGCCCACCGGCTTAGAGGCGCACTGGCAAGCAACGATATAGAAGCAGCCAACTCCATTCAATCCAGCCGACCGACTCAGGAAGAGCAGCCGCAGCCGGATGATGACGGCATTGTGACCACCCAGGAAGAGATCGACGCTTACAACATTGTGCGCTCGATTCTTGCTGAGCAGGTCGACATTTCCAGGGTGACGATGCGGGATGCCAAATCCTACTGCGCCGTGCTGCTGGACGACAATAATCGAAAGCCTATTTGTCGCTTCCATTTCAATGCCAAAAGCGTAATGAAAATCGGATTGTTTGAAAATAAGCAAGAATCAAAGGTTGAGATCTCCACTGTAAGTGACATATTCAAGTTTCGAGAACAGTTAAAAACGAATGTCAGCCAATACATTGAATAGATAGCTCTCTACGCAAATCGATATTATGTTTTGCGTAGAGAGAATATTATGCTTTTAATCGACAAATAACCTAGGGTAAATAGAGAGTGAAAATTGATTAAAAAAGGAATAATCGCAGAGCCTGACATGGAACTCATAGAGGGCGGAATTAAAATAAATAACGCAAGAATTGAGAGCCAAAAACTGTTCCACTATTTACTATACTGGGATAGAATCGCCTTCCCTACTAACAACGTTATCCACATCCCGCCTCAGCCGGACATTCAATTTCTAGCACAAGAAGGTGAAGCAGAAATAATAAATGTTACAACAGAGGGAGAATTTAACGCAGACGACAAGTTTTTTGTTGCATTGCAAAATATAACTCACCACCAACTTTCAGTAAGGGGTGACATAGAATGGTGCATTGGGAAGCCTTTGAGAGAGAGCTTGCAAGACCCTGAGGCTCCAGACTTCAAAAGCACGATTGAAATGGACCTATATAACGCAATACCAGTTCCAAACTCATGCCACCACATTGAGGACATCCTTTCATTTAAGAAAAAAAGAAACCCTGAGCTTCAAGAACTCAGGCACGTGATAGACGCCATGAAGCTAGAAGCACAAATCAATTACACGAACCCTTTAGCAAGGAAAAAGCAAATTAAAAAAATCCAGAGTGCCATAGATCAAATTCAAACCTGCCTTCATGAAAGCAAGCTGTCTTTTATAAGAAGAAGCGCAAAAATAATTGCTAACAGTCCTGTTAATTTTTATGGGGGGCTGGCCGCCACAATAGCCGGATTCTCTTATCCACCGCTATTAATTCCAATTTTAATTGGAAGCTCTAGCATAGCATGCATATCTTCAGCACCGAGAATAATGAATATAGGCGATAGATTACCAGACAGCCTGAAAAGCTATGCTTATATAGCTTGTGCGAACAGAGAGCTTGGTAACTAATATGCCTAGCTAAACTGTTTTTTACAATGTCTCCTCCTCCATTCACCGTATCCAAGTCCGTGTGCCCGCTGATCATCGCTGGAATTTTGAGCTGAAATTACAGCGATGAATGGCTCAAAAGATCAATAAGTTTATAAGAAGTAGGCCTCCCATTTTTCCTGGAAGAAACTAGAGGCTGTCATATTCCTTCCTCAACCTGTCTAGGCACTCTTGGTCCCTATCGTCAAAATTCCAAGACGCCCATAACGGCTCACCATCAGCCCCATCAAGTTGCACAACTTCTATCTCAAGAAAAGCATCGTCAGGTGGTTCAGCATCACCCAAAAACTCCCGGTCAACCACCAAGGCCTCAATATCCATTTTCTCTCCAGGTTCGATCCCGCCCGGTATGGAGCTATGGAACTCTCCCTCCCCCCATGGCACTGAGCGCCCGGGACTCAATAATTTCCCGTGAAAGAATGCTCTTGAAACAGGGTGCGGCGTAGCATTTTCAACATTAATCTTGACAGTTGACATAACTTCCCCAGGATCTGCAGGAATTAAAGAAGCCTCCAAAATTGCAAATTTCTCCAAGTGTCTTTTTGCTGACTCAGTCGCGGCCTTTCGTTTTTCTAAATTTTCGACCTTATCTCTTAGCTGCTCTTTAAGACGGTCGTGTGCTCGCTGCTCTCGTTGGCGCTCACGCTGCTCGCTCAGTCTTCGAAGCTCTTCGCTTTTGGCTATCACTTCTGCTGCCGTCAGCCCATCAAGCCCGCGCAGCATTCCATCAATGCAATCACCTTGCCTCCCATATCCCGAGAGAAACGTCTGCCAGTCATCGCTAGACGTAGTCACGAATATGAGCGCGTCTGTAAAATCCTCTCGTTGGTCGTAATCGAGTGACTCCAGGATCTTCCCAGAAGACTGATAAAACGCCTCCTCGCTCGAGGCGTCAATGGTTGGATCGGAACAGCCTGCCAGCAACAGTCCCAATCCTAAAGCCGGTATAACCACAATTCCTGTCATGCTCCCTCCTCTAAGCCCACTTTGGCAAAGGTTATCCCTTGCGCCGGTGATCTGCCACTCACCGTCACTTACATAAGTGGCTTCGTAACGGCCTTGTCATACACGCCTGCTCTGGCGACACAGGTTTCCGTCTCCAGAGCCGCCAGTGCCTCGCATTCGTAACTCGCCGCATCTACGGTGTCGCCATGGCTGGCGTAGGAGGACGTCCATGCGACGTGTTCTCTCGCTGTGGTGGGCGCTGCTGCCCCTGGTGGCTGGTGCCGACTATGGCCCATTGATCGGCGAGGCGATGCCAGTGCGGATGGACGGTAAGGATCTTGGGGAGGCGTTGATCGGGGGCCGGCCAGAGTGGCCAGACCTAGTGCGCCCCGGAAGGAAAGGTAGGAGGTCAACATGATCCTGTTGCCGAGCAAGGACCACTGGTGGGCGGTCGCCGGGATCTATGCAGTGGCCGTGGTCGTATGCAGTGTCTTGGCCTACCAGACCCAGACCATCTATTGGCCGGCAATCCTGCCCGGGGCCGTCGGCGAGGCGACCGGCGGGCTGATCGGCGCCACCATGGTCGCCCTGCTGCTGCGTCCGTTCGGCCCGCGCGGGGCGGTGGTGGGCATGGCCATCGGCTGGGCCGGCTTTTTCTTCGGGATGCTAGGTCGCTACGGGGTGCTGGGGTGAACGAGGCCTGGATCACCCTGGGCATGGGGGCCTTCACCCTGCTACTGCTGGGTGCCCTGGTGATGTCCCAACTGCCGCGCATGTGGGATAGCGTCGGCGGCTGGCTGTTCATCAGCTGGATCGCCCTGCCCGCCTTCCTCGTCTTCATCGCCGTCCTGGTCCGCTACCCTACCCTGCTCGCCGGTGTGGTCGTCGCCCTGGGCCTCTACGCCATGCGCCGCTAGTCCTCCTGCGCACGCAGCGTCTCGACCTCCTGGCCCAACACCTTGGTGATCTGGTTGCGAATCGCGCGCAGTCGCTCCAGCTCGCGACGCTTGTAGTCCCCGTCCATGTCGGTGCTGCGCTGGATCTGCTCCATCGCCTCGCTGATCTCGCTCAGCTCGCGCTGGGCACGGTTTAGCGGCTTGCGCAGGCGCAGCCAGTCGCGGCGCGTCTCGGCACGCTCGCGGGCTTCGGCCAGGCGGCCCAGCTCCTCGAGGCGCTTGACGTCGCTGTAGACCCGGTTGGCCTCCTGGAGCCCGTCATAGAACAGCGTCTGGTAACGGGTGCTGTAGGCTGGGGTGGCCAGATCGCGGTAGAAGCGGCGGATCGGCTTGGACTCAGTCCAGCGCCGGCTGGGCGCCTCCTCGCCCTTGGCGTTGCGCCACAGCGTATCGGCGATGCCGGTGGCGTAGAGCCCCACGGTGCCCAGGTAGCCGCTGACCAGGTAGTCGATCTGGCGCGGCGACAGCGCCGCCTTGCTGTCATCACCAAAGATCCCCTCCAGGGTTTCGCTGGCCTTGATCGCCGGCATGGTGGTGCCGGGGCTGGTGCGCAGGCTGGGCGACAGCTGCTGCTCCCAGAACGGCTCAATCGGGCGGTCCCGGAAGGGGTCGCGGTTGGCGTAGATGTCCAGCGCCGGCTTGGCGGCCTGGGGCACCGGATGGAAGGCGAACGTCTGGCTGATCATGTGCCACAGACGATCCTTGAAGACCTCGCCGGTGGCCTGGTCGTCGACGAACTGCTGGGTCACCCGCTCGGCCATGGTGGCGATGGCTCCGACCTCGAAGGGTTTGGGCAGGAATAATCGGCTTAGGGTATCACCGGCTCGGGAGTGGGCACAGTGGAGCGAAAGGCGGAGAGAGCGGGTTTTCTGCATTATCTCGATCTAGCGAGGGCCGGCAGACCAGCCGCCTCATGGAGGATATATTTACCGGGCAGAGGGCTTCTCCTCAGCAGCCTCACCAAGCGCCTTCCGGGCTTCCGCTTCGATGGCGTCCAGCACCTCTTCGGGTACCTGGTAGCGAAACTGCTTGCGGCGATTCTTCGAAAGCACGCCGTCATCGCTCAGGCACATCATCACCAGCCGTGACATCTCGCTGCCGCGCACATCGAAACGCGTGTCGATGGCGCGATAGACGCGGTCGAAGCAGGCCAGGTAGCGAGTTTCCGCCTTCAGGTCCTCCCTCAGTGCCTCCCTCGCCATACGCAGGGTGAAGGCCACCGCCTGGGTGGCATCCCAGTAGCGATAGAGGTTTTCGCTCCCCTCGAAGTGGAAATCATGGTGGTCGGCATCGATCCAGTTGACCCGCCACTGCTCCCGAGCCAGTGTCGAGAAGGCTTCGAGTGCCGCGAGGTAGTCCCCTTCATGCCGCTTCATGGCGATGGAAATGGGCAGCAGATTGCCACGCGGCAACTCGCCCAGCCGGCACAGCGTATGGTGCAACAGAAACCGGGAGATGCGGCCATTGCCGTCCATGAAGGGGTGCAGGAAGACGAAGCCAAACGAGATCACGGTGGCGGCGACAAGTGCCGGCACACGCTCGACGGAAGAGCCGTCCTGCCCCTCGGGCAGCCCATTGGCCCATCCCATGAGCGCTTCTATCAGGGTCTCACAGAGCCCGGGAGGTGGCGGCAGATAGCTGACACCGATGGCACCCGGCAGCCCGTTATGCAGATAGTTCTGTTCATGCCGAAAGGCGGCCGCCTTGTCGAAGGGATTGCTGACAACGCTGTTCTGAAGGGCCACCAGATACTCTTCATCCAGTGGCTGGCCATCATGTGCCTTGCGCAGCAGCTGCATGAAGCGGTGCTGCTTGTCGGGGGATGGCGATTCGCGCTCGATCTCGAACGAGGACTGCGTCTCGCTGAGATAGGCCCATTGGATGGCGCGATCCAGCATGCCTGGCGGCAGGGACGCCATGAAGGCGCGTGCCTCGGCCAGGATATCCTCCCGCAGTAGCGCCTCGATCTCGGGAGTCCGACGCACCACTGGGCAGTATTGGAGGGTGCCCAGGCCATTGACGTCCACACGCCAGCGGCTGTTACGCCTGGCCGGGCCCGTCACGTAGCGCTCAGGGTCGAACAGCGGTACGGCGCTGCCCTTGACCGAGGGCTCCAGCGGCAGCAGCTCCACGAAGCTCTCGTACAGGCAAGCCACTCGACGCAGATAGATGCCGTTGGGTGACGCCTCCAGGGCCGCAACAAGCGTCTCGACCGGCAGGTGTGGCAGCGTCTCGGCAAGAATGGCCAGGTCCACGCCCTCATGCTTCAGGGCGAACAGCAGATGCGAAAGCAAGTCATCATCGGATGGCGCACGCTCCGGCGGCACGGCAAGCTCATCCTCGAGCCGCATCAGGCGCGTCACCGGGCGCACTCTCGCCGGGCATTGTGGCGGCAGGACACCCAGCGCCAGGTGCTGATGAAGGTGCGCATAGCCAACGTTTTTCATCACCATGCCCGGTTAGCGAGATATTTCGTTGACTACAGCAGGAAAATCTTCAGTTCTCAACAAAGACTGGCTTTTTTCTTGACCCCTGCCCCGCTCGTTACACCGCCGGCGCAAACAGCAGCGCCAGGTCTTCCTCGTCGAACAGCGGGCCGTCGCCCTTTTGTTCTGCGCCGCCCTCGAGGATGGAGGCGGCGAGGTCGGCCTTCCGCGCCTGCAGGTCGAGGATGCGCTCCTCCACGGTGCCGGCGCAGACCAGCTTGTAGACGAACACCGGATTCTGCTGGCCCATGCGGTGGGCGCGGCCGGTGGCCTGGGCCTCCACCGCGGGGTTCCACCAGGGGTCATAGTGGATCACGGTGTCCGCGGCGGTCAGGTTGAGGCCGGTGCCGCCGGCCTTGAGGCTGATCAGGAACACCGGGATCTCGCCCTGCTGGAACAGCGCCACGCGCTGGGTACGGGTTCTGCCGGGGGTGTCGCCGGTCAGGGTGGTGAAGGGAATGCCGTCCTTCTCGAGGGCGTCACCGATCAGCGCCAGCATCTCGGTGAACTGGGAGAAGATCAGGATGCGCCTGCCCTCCTCCACCAGCGGCGGCACCAGCTCGCGCAGCTGGTCGAGCTTGGCCGAGCGCTTCGTCTTGCGCGCGCTGTCCAGCTTGACCAGCCGCGGGTCGCAGCACACCTGACGCAGCTTGAGCAGCGCATCGAGCATGACGATGCCGGAGGCGGCCAGGCCGCGCTCGGCGACGGCCTGCTGGACGCGCTGGTGCTGGGCCAAGCGCAGGCTCTCGTAGAGCTCGCGCTGGGCGCCGCTCAGAGTGACCTCGCGGCGGGTCTCGGTGATCTCCGGCAGCTCGGTCAGCACCTGCTGCTTGGTGCGGCGCAGCATCAGCGGGGCGATGCGCCGCGAGAGACGCTGACGTAGCTCGACATCTCTCTCCTTTTCGATGGGGGTGCGGAAGCGCTGTCCGAACCATTGCTGGCTGCCCAGGGCGCCCGGGGCCACGGCATCGAGCTGAGCCCACAGCTCACCCAGGTGGTTCTCCAACGGTGTGCCGGTCATGGCGATGGCGCGCTGGGCGTTGAGCTCGCGCACCGCGCGGGCGGTCTGGCTGGCGGCGTTCTTGATCGCCTGGGCTTCGTCGAGCACCAGCAGGCCGAAATCATGTTCGCGCAGCCGCTCGAGATCGCGCATCAGGAGCGCATAGGTGGTCACCGCCAGGTCAGCGTCGGGCAGCGCTTCCTCGAACTGGCGCTCGCGCTGCGCCTTGCCGCCCTGCAGGGCGACCACCTTGAGCTCGGGGGCGAAGCGCTCTGCCTCCGCACACCAGTTGCCCACCAGGCTGGTGGGCGCCACCACCAGGGTCGGGCGGGTCAACGCGCCACGGGCACGCTCGTCGAGCACATGGGCCAGCACCTGCACCGTCTTGCCCAGGCCCATGTCGTCGGCCAGGATGCCGCCGGTACCGAGCTCGGAAAGGAAGCGCATCCAGGCGATACCGCGGGCCTGATAGTCGCGCAGCTCGCCGGCGAAGCCCTCCGGCGCCGGCAGGCTGGCGGGCAGCTCGCGCAGGCGCCGGGCCAGGGCGGTGACGTCCTCGCGCCCGGCCCAGCGCTCGTGCTCGGCCAGCGGCGCCAGCTTCTCGGCTGCCATCACCGGCAGGCGCACGGCCGCCTCGTCGTCTTTCTCGTCGCCGAGCCAGTCGAGGATCGGCGCCATCAGCGAGCGCAGCCGGGAAAGGGGCATCACCAGCCGGCGATTCTCCGGCAGGGCCAGCGTCCAGCTGGCGTCGTCGGCCTCGCCCTCGGCGGGCTCCAGCGGGAAGGCGGGATCCCGGAACAGCCGGCGCAGGATGGGCAGCAGGTTGAGGCGCTCGCCCTCCACCTCGATATCCAGTGCCAGGTCGAACCAGCCATTGCCGGCCGGCTCCAGCTCGCCGACCCAGTCATCCGGCTCGACGACGGTAGGTTCCTCGGGGAAGTCATCGCTGAAGATGACCACACAGCCCGCTTCGCGCAGCCTGGCGATCATCTCCCACCACTCGTCGGGCCCGGCCAGGTGGGTTGGCCACTCATTGGCACAACGTGGCGGCGTGCCTTCGCGCGGCAGCAGCAGCGACCATTCGGGCAGATCGAGGTGCGCCGGCACGGCATCGATCTGCTGCAGGCGCTCCAGGGTCACCATGCCGGGCGGCAGGTTGCGCACCAGGGCCAGCTCCGCCTCGCGGTCGCGCTTCACGGTAAGGTGCTGGCCGTCGCGGAAGGCCTGGTGGCTCTCGCCCTCCTCCGGTGGCACCTCGATTCCGGCGTAGTCGAAGCCCACCACGGCGGCGCCCACCTCGATCCAGTGCGGCACCATGGCGCCGTCGCGGTAGCCCAGTTGGCCGGTGGCGACTCTCATGGTGACCTTGAGGCGCGGTGCCACTCCCTCAAGGGTGCGCTCCTCGACTTCCTGGGGGGCCGGCAGCCGCCTGGAAAGACCCGGGACCCGATGCAGACGCTCGGTCAGCCAGCCGCTCATCTCGGGGGGCAGCGGCGGCGCGCGGCGCAGGCGCATCAGCACGTCGGGGTCACCTTCCAGTCGCCCGATGCGACCGCGCCGCTCATCGAGATAGCACAGCTCGGTGCCGGCCCGCACGATCACCGCCTGATCCGAGATGACGTCGGCGGGTTGGGTATCCGCACGCAGGTGCTGGTTGCCATCGGCATCGGGCTCCCAGGCGAGGGCCAGCCGACAACTGGGGCCGGGGTCGAGCATGGTGCCGGTCTGCTTGGGGTGGAACAGCAGCGGAGGGGTATCGCTCTCCAGCAGCGACCACAGGGCGCGCGCCTGGAAGGCGTGGGTGACACGGCTCCAGCGCTGCTCATTGGCTCCCACATACTGCCGCCGCTGCTCGCCCAGCATGAGCAGCTCCAGCGCCTCTTCCTCATCCGCTGCCAGTCCGTGAGGCGGCCTGGGGGTGAGCCCGCCACCGCTGCGCACCATGATGGGTCGCGGCTTGACCCAGCCGTTGCCGCGGCTGCGCTGTTTGGCGGGGCGCAGCCACACCGGCGACACCTGCAGGGTGGGGGCACGCGGGTCAGGGTCAACGTCGAGGAACAGCGCCAGGCGATAGTCACTCTCCAGTTCCTCGACGTAACGCCTGCCGCCAAGTGGCGTCTGGAGCTCGGCAAGCCAGGACTCCCAGCGCTGCTCCAGCAGCGCCGTGTCGTCACGTGGCGGAATGCCATCGGCCTCCAGGTCATCGATGAAGCTCTGGATCACCGCCACCGCGTGCTTGCACTGGCGTCCCACCGGGCAGCTGCAGTCGCTGACCACCCCCATGCTGTGGTCATCAGGATCCACCGCGAGACTGGTGAGGTAGCGCCTGTGACCGCTGCCCTCCACCTGGGCCCGCAGCACCAGCATCTCTCGTTCTCGCTCGAGTCGGATTCCGTGACGCACCTTGCCCTGCCGCGCATAGCCACGCCCACGGGTCAGCGAGCGTGGATCGAAGCTGCGCTGCCAGGGGATATCCTCCAGGGTGTGGTAGAGCTTCAGGGCGGGGGCGGCGAGTTGGGGATCCGACACGAATAGTCCTCACGGCTTGAAGGCGAGGCCAGTATTGGAACGAAACCCGCCGCCGAGAGCAACCAGAGAACCGCCCGACGCTACGCCTGACGCCCGGCGTCACCCTACACCAGCTTCAGCGGCTCGATGTCGCGGAAGATTCCCGTCTTCGTCATGTCGCGGCGCAGGGTGAAGGCCTCCAGGGCGGCCACCGGGTCGACCTGGTCGAGGCGGTCGAAACGGATCGCCTCCCACTGGGCGCGAGTGACCTTGACGCTGTAGAGGTACTGGTCGCGCTCGGCGCCGGTGGCGGGGTCGACCACCTGGCGGTAGCCGGAGACCCGCGCCTCCTTCACCCCCGGCAGGCGGGCGAACACCGCCCCCAATACACGGAAGGCGATGCCGTGGACATGGTCGCGGTAGAGCTTGCGCTGGCAGGTATCGCTCAGCCGGCGCGACGAGAGCTTGAGCTGTTTGGGGGGCATGCCCCAGTAGCGATCGGGCATCTCCTCCTCGCCGGGCAGGTCGATGTCCACCGCGATGGTCGAGATATCGCTGCCCAGGTCGAAGTCGATCAGCGTCTCCCGCGGCCAGTCGATCTCCTCCAGCCGCTCACGCAGGGTCGCCTCCATCGCCTCCGGATCGTCCCAGACGCCCTCGCTCTCGCGGCGATGGCGGGCAAACTCGGCGGCATCGTGCTCCGCCTTGCGCCACTCCCAGGCTCGATAGCGCTCGTCGAACTCGGCCTTCAGGCGCCGACTCTGCGCCTCCCGGGCTCGCCGGGCCGGAGGCCACAGCGCATGCCACCACACCGGGGCCAGCGGCTGAAACGGTGCCGGGGGCGGCTCGTCGAAGTCGCGCATCGCGTAGCCTGTGACCTCGGGCGCCGGGGTCTCCTCGTGGAGGCGCCCCAGGCGGTCGAGGTCGGCGTTGAGGCGCTCGCAGTGGGCCTGGAGCTGCTCGCGCAGGCTCGCCTCGGCATGGCGACGCACCTCACGCGCCTCGGCATCCGACATCGGCGTGCCATCGGCATGGAAGTAGCGGAGCTGGCCGCTCTCGTCGATCTCGAGGGTCAGCGCCAGGCTATCGCCCTCGGCCAGCCGCTGGGCCAGGGCCGAGGCCGCTGCGCTCCGGCTGGCACGCCGCTGGCGACCAGCGCCGGAAAGCTTCTGCCGATAGGAGAGGCCGGTGCCGGGGATCCCGGCATGACCATGCACGCCGCTGGGCCCGACACTTAGGCTGGCACCCCGCGGGCCCACCGAGAGGCCCAGGCCGCGCTTGCTGAGGTTGAGGCGCACCCCGGGTGCCAGGCGGATGCGACGCTGGAAACGAAAGGCCATCTCGACTCCCTGCTCCCTATGCTGACTTCCTACGGTCCTACCCCCATGGCTCAACGGCTGCATACCTGCCGCCTGAACCTGTGATGGGGATGGTAGACTGGCGGCAAACCTTCATCACGCCAAGGGATTCACTATGCCGGATATCGACATCCTGCTCGAGGCCTTCGCCGACATGGCCAGACGCGAGCCCAGCATCGCCGTGCTGTGGCTCTACGGCTCCCACGCCAAGGGCACTGCGACCGCTCAGAGCGACATCGACCTGGCCGCAGCCTTCCGCGACTTCGAGCAGGACCCGCTGGAGCGGCGCCTGCGGCCCGAGCTGCTGACTCAGGCCTGGCAGGATGCCATGGGGCTGGAGGCGGAGCGCCTCTCCATCGTCGATATCAACCTGGCTCCCCTGCCACTGGCCCATGCCGTGATCCGCACCGGAAGGGTGCTGCAGGCCAACGACCGACTGCGCCTGGCCCGCGAGGAAAACCGCATCACCTCTATGTGGGAGCTGGATCACCTCTACCATCAGCAACAATTCGCCTGATGCCTCAGGTACCGACCACAGGACCCCCGCGATGGAACCCGAATACATCGATGCCATGGGCGAGCACCTGGCGACGCTTGCCGAAGAGCTGGAGCAGCTACATGAGGCGTCCACGATGGCGAACGGTCTCAACGCCCTGCTCTACCGCGCCGCCGAACGCAACCTGCAGCTGCTGACGGAGGCCTGCATCGGTATCGCCAAGCAGCGCCTCAAGTCGCAGGGCAGCGTTGTTCCGAGCGATGCCCGCAAGGCGTTCGACAAGCTGCGCGAACAGGGACTCGATGCCAGCGACGTCCCCTGGAACAAGGTGATCGGGCTGCGCAATGCGCTGGTGCACGACTACCTGAATCTTGATGCCGCGATCGTCGAGTCCATTATCCGCCAGCGAGAGTATCGCCGGCTGCTCGACTTCGCACAGGCTCAGCTCCGCGCCTGATCGTCGCTCCGCCCATCACCCG
Organism: Halomonas sp. G15; assembly: GCF_021282295.1. Taxonomy (NCBI): domain Bacteria; kingdom Pseudomonadati; phylum Pseudomonadota; class Gammaproteobacteria; order Oceanospirillales; family Halomonadaceae; genus Halomonas; species Halomonas sp. G15. Next base: position 28,519 of record NZ_JAJSPA010000024.1, read on the forward strand.
GCGGGGCCGTGCCCACTTCGAGCCTGGCACGCTCGAGGATCTCGGCAGGCAGCTCCTTCTTTACCGCCACGCCCAGTTCGCGGAACTCGCTGGCCTGCTTGACCAGGTTGCCACGGCCGTTGACCAGCTGGCCCAGCGCCCGGTCGTAGCTCTCGCGGGCGCCATCGAGCTTGCGCCCCACGTCCTGCATGCTGTCGAGGAAGGTGGAGAGCTTGCTGTGGAAGCGCTCGGCCTTGCGGGCCAGCTCGGCGCTGTGGCGGCTCTGGTTCTCGAAACGCCACAGCTGGCCGACGATATTCAGGCTGGTCAGCAGCGTGGTGGGGGTGGCCACCAGCACGTTGCGCTCGATGGCGCGCTGGTAGAGGGTGGCGTCGTGGCGCAGCGCCTCGATATAGGCCGACTCCACCGGGATGAACATGATCACCACCTCCGGCGAGTTGAGCCCCGGCAGGTCGTAGTAGTGCTTGTCGGCCAGCTCCTCGATGCGATCGCCCACCGCCCGGGCGTGGTCGGCCAATGCCCGCTGGCGGGTCGCCTCGTCCTCGGCGTTGACGTACTCAAGATAGGCGGCAAGCGAGGTCTTGGCGTCGATCACCAGATGGCGCCTCTCGGGCAGGTAGACCAGCGCATCGGGGCGGCGCTTGCCCGCCTCGGTGGTAAAGCTCTTCTCGCGCTGGTAGTCCGAGCCCTGGCGCAGGCCGGCACTATCGAGCACGTTCTCCAGCATCAGCTCGCCCCAGTTGCCCTGGACCTTCTTCTGGCCCTTGAGCGCCTCGGTCAGCTGGGCGGCCTGGTCGGTGATATCGCGATTGAGCTGCTGCAGGTGCTTGAGCTCGGTGGTCAGGCTGGCGCGCTGGGCGGTCTCCTGGTGGTGCAGGGTCTCGACCTTCTCGCGGAAGCCCTTGATCTCCTCCTGGAAGGGCTTTAGCAGCCCCTGCAGGTTGCGCTCGGAGAGCGACGAGAAGGCCCTGCCCTTCTGCTCCAGCAGCTCGTTGGCGAGGTTCTCGAACTCCACCTTGAGCTGGCCCTTGCTCTCCTCCATCCAGGCGAGCTGGCGGGCGAAGTGTGCCTCCTTCTCCTCCAGGCGAGTGGTCAGCTCGCCATGGGTCTGCTTGAGCGCATAGTAGGCCTCGCGGAAGCGCTCGAGCTCCCGCGCCTGGGCCTGGTTGGCTTCGCGCTGGGTCTCCACCTCGCCTTCGGCCACCTGCAGCGCCACCGTCTGCTCGCGCGCCTCCAGCTGCTGGGCATGCAGCTCGCCACGCATGGCCTCCCGCTCGCGGCGCGCGTTGCGCAGGCGGCGTTGCTGGAGGGCAAAGGCGATCGCGAGGCCCGCCGCGAAGGTGGCCAGGCCCAGGATCAGCTGGGTCGTGTCGAGCGTCTGCAGGAGTTCCACGGTGGCGTCGTCCGGTTGGGGCATCAGGAATTCGGGCGGGGGTGCAGCGGCACCGCGACCCAGTCGTCGGCGCTGCCGAACCACTGCTGCAGCAGGCCGCGCTGCTCACCGAGCAGGATGGCGAGATAGCGTGCCAGCGGATGCTCCTCGGGCAGTCGCGCCGCATGCTGGCGCAGCGCCGCCTGGTAGCGCTGTTGCTCGGGGGGCAGCTGCTGGGCATTGGCACGCTCGGCCACCAACTCAAGGGGTGGCAACAGCTGGTGGCTGGCACCGCGCTCCAGGGCAATGCTCACCCCCTTGGCATCGAAGTCGCCCAGGTAGAGATGCGGCCGACCGCTGGCGGCCCAGTCGGCGGCCAGGTCGGCGAAGCCTCCGCCGTAGAAGCTATCGCCGCGGTAGAGCACCAGCGGGCGCGGCCAGGACGAGAGTGCCGGCAGCGTGTCGGGCAAGCCGTAGAAGCTGTCGAGGTTCTCGACCTGCACCAGGGCGTCGAAGGCGGCGAGGTCGAGATCGCGAAGATCGAGATCGAGGCAGTCGTGCGCCCGGCAAGCGACCCCGGGACGGCTCACCGCCGGCAGACTGGCCAGCACGCGGCGGGCACGCGGCTTCTCGCGGACGCCCTTCGCCTCGCGGTTGCCGAGCTCCGCCTGCTCGGCGGTGGTCAGGCCGGAGAGCCCGGCGGCGATGACGGGCTCGCCCAGAGCGGCCAGGGCCTCGTCGATGCGGTCCAGCAGCTCACGGTCGAGCACCAGACGGGCATGGGTGAGGCGCGCACCGAGTTCGATATCGTGCGCCTGGCACCAGGCGACCACCTCGTTCACCACCTGGCGGCGAGGCCTCTCCTGGCGGGCGGAGCGTCGCAACGCCTGGTCGGCGTCGCGGAGCAGGTTGCGGGCACGGGACGATAGATGCATGGGGCCTCAGGCGAGCTGCAGGGTGACGTCGTGGATCAGCCGGACATGATTGTAGCGGCTCGCCTGGCTCTCCTGCTGGCTGAGGCGGAAGGCGCGCTGCTCGCTTCTGGGTAGCCCCTGGAATTCGGCGATCACCTGGAACAGCCAGATCTCCTCGCTCCACTCGTACTCCCCCTGCTGCAGGAACTCCAGGGCGCTGAGCCCCTCGCCGCCGTCCACCACCGCCAGATAGAAGCGCTCCACGTCCTCCTTGAGGGCCTGCTGGCGAGCGGCCACGAGGGTGTCCTCCTGAGGCGCGGCGGCCCCCGCGGCGGTGACCGGCTCGGGTCGCTGGGCGGGCCGCGGCAGGCGGTGCAGCAGTTCGCCGAGCACACGGCTATCGGGGTGGTGGTCCAGGGCGGCGGCACCGGCGGCAACCAGCGGAGCGGCGCGGTTGACCAGTGCCGGCACCTCGCCGCGCCGGGCGTAGTTGCCAGGCACGAAGCCGGGGTGCTCGCGCAGGAAGCCGGCCATGCCTGCCACCAGGCGGCTGCGCGACTGCTGCTGGCGGAAGCGCGCCATCAGCTCGACCAGGCGCCGCTGTACCTCGCGCAGGCTGGTGTAGTGCTGGGTAAGCTGCTGCTGCAGGCCGCTGACCAGCAGCTTGCGCAGCGCGCCGTCGCTGCCCACCAGTTCGATCAGCTCGTCGAAGTCGATCAGCGCGAGGCCGTCGAGCAGGCGCACGATCTGTTTCTGGGCACGCTGGTTCTCGCGGATCTTGTCACCCAGGCGGCTGACGAAGCCGAAATCGCCGTTGAGGCGTCGCCACAGGCTGTCGATGGCGTCGGCGAAACGACCATTGAGGTCATCCACCTCCTGGCGAAGGCGTAGCAGCTGCTGTTCCTGGCGCCAGTACTCACCGCCGTCGCGGGCCTCGCGGTAGCTCTGCACCAGGCTGCGCAACAGCTCCAGGGTCTCGGCCACATCGGCGTTGACGTGGCGGCGGCTCTCGTCGGCAAGCATCTCGGCGATCAACTCGCGCACCTTGGGCGCCAACTTCACCCCGCCCTGCTCATCCGGGCGCCACAGGATGCGTGCCGCCAGCAGCCGGTTGAGGGCGGTGGTGCTGAGCCCCTCCAGCGGCACCTCGTCCCGGGCATAGCCGGCCATCAGCGCCTCGGCGTGCTTGCCCAGCAGCGCCAGGCGTTCAACGCCGGTGCTGACCAGGCGGCTCTCCAGGGCGTGGGGATGGTCGACACTCACAGCAGGCTCTCCTGGCCGCTCGGCGCCTGGTCATCCACCGGCAGGTTCTCCTCGTCGCGGATGAAGCGCGCCAGGTCGATGAGGTAGTCGATCTTGGCGGTGACCAGGTAGTACTGGCGGTCGGCATGGGGCTGGAGCAGGTAGCCGTGCTCCTTGAGCCGCTTGAACACCTGCTTGAGCTGGGCGTCGAGCTGGTCGCTCTGGGAGCCGAAGAAGGGGTCGGTGGCCAGGCGCTCGAGACGCTCGCGCAGCCCCTGGTTGTCCTCGCAGCGCGAGCTGAAGTCGGCGGGTTTGAGCACCTCTCCGGGCGCGGCCGGCCCGTCGCGCCCCAGCGCCTCCTGGACCAGCTGCAGCCACTCCAGCAGCGGCAGCAGGCTCGCCACGGTCTCGCCCAGCTGCCGCGACAGCTGCTCCCGGGCGGCCTCATCGAGCACACGCCAGGCCAGGAAATAGACGCTGCCCTCGTCGTTGCTGGCCAGGCGGCGGTTGAGCGGGCGCAGGTAGGCGTCGATCCGCTCGCGGGTCTCATCGTCCTGCAGGCGGCGAAAGGCGCCCTCGTCGCTCACCGCGCAGATGAACTCGCCGGCCAGCAGGCGCTCCAGCAGGGGACCGAACTCCACCATGGAGCGCTCCATCGGGGTATGTTCACTCATGATGCCGCCTCCTCGGCGCGGGCCTGCAGGCGCTGGGCCAGGCGGCTCAGGCGCGGCTCGATGCGCTTGAGGCGGCGCTTGGCTGGGGCGGCCTCGTCACGGTCGATCAGGTAGCGATTGTGGAACAGCAACAGCACGTCCGACTCCGGATTGGGGAAGGCGCCGACGATATGGATGCGGTTGTTGTCGCAGGCGTCGAACAGCTTCTCGACGTTGTGGTAGGCCAGGGTGCCGATCTCGTCGATGGGCCAGTGGATGGCGATCTCGGCCGGGCCACGCAGCAGTCGGGTGAAGGCGAGCAGGAACTTGCACAGGATCAGGTAGGCCATGCCGTGGCTGGAGGACTCCAGCAACTGGCGGTCGTTGCGGATCACCAGGTCGGTGCCGCCCTCGTTGAGGTGCAGCTCCAGGCGCAGCAGGCTCTCGAAGCTGTACTGCTGGTCGCTGCGCAGCAGCTCCACCACGTCGGCCAGGGCATCCAGGTAGTCGTCGCCGGGGAGCGGCTGGCCCGAGTCGCGCCACTCGCGGTAGCGCTGGGCGAAGCGCTTGAGCGGCTCCCAGAAGCCCAGCTCGTCGATGGTCGACTGGATCCTCACCTCGGCGCGGCCGATGCCCTCGAGCACCAGGTCGTCGGCGACCTCGTCGGAGAGGCGCCGGCTCTGGGCACTGATGCGCCGATTGAGGTCGCTGAATACAGTGAAGAACTTGTCGAGGTCGTCGGAGAGGTTGCGCCCCTCCTGCAACAGCTGCTGCTGTTGCCCCTCGAGCAGCTGGAGCATGCCGGCGATCACCGGCAGCAGGCGGCGCGGGCTCTCGCCGTCGAGTCGGGCGCGTTCGGCCGCCAGGGTGGCCTGGAAGTCGGCGCTGGCTCCCTTGATCAGCTCGGACTCGAGCTTCTCGCAGCCACGGCGCAGGGCGTCGAGCTCACGGGCGTGGTCGGTGAGACCCTGGCGCAGGCGCTCGATGCGCTCCTCCACATCCCCCGGTGCCTCGCCGAGGGGCTCGGGAGCCGGCTCCAGGGCCAGGGTTTCCAGCTTGTCGAGCAGCGGCGCCAGAGTTTCCACCAGCGCCTTGGCGGCGTCACGCCGGATGGCAAGTTCGCTCACCGCGGCCTGATGCTCGCTGCGGGCAGTACGGAAGTCGGCAGCGTGCTGTTCGCGCTCCCGCGCCAGGGCATCCCGGTCGCGGGCAAGCTCGGCCTCCTTCGCGACCAGGCGCGGCTTGCGCTCGCCCCACTCCACGCGCATGAAGTGACGATATTCCCTCAGTTCATCCTCGCGCTCGGTGGTCTGGCGAATACGCTTGCCCAGTGCCTCCAGCCGCGCGCGGGTATCTCGCACGGTCTCGGGGTCGACACCCTGCTCGGCCAGCTCGCGGTCGAAGGCGGCGGTGAGCTCGTCACGCTGGCGGCGATGCTCCTCCTTGTGCTCGGCGAGCTGGCGGCGGTACTGGGCGACCTGCTGGTCGAAGCCGGCCAGCCGCCCCTGGAAGTCGGCGGTCAGCTCCAGGCGTTGGGCACGGTGGCCGTCGGCCAGCGCCTCCAGCGCCCGGTGCTGCTCGTCGCGCAGCGCCTGGTGAGCGGCGTCCTGCTCCGCCAGCGCCTCCTTGGCGCTGGCCTGGCGCGCCTGCTGGGCGGCGGCGTGGCGCTGCTGGCACTGGCTGCGGGCCTGCAGGGCGTAGTCCACCTCCTCGGCGGCACGGCGGCGGGCGGTACGCGCCCGCTCGAGGCGGGCATCGGCCTCCTGCACCTTCTGGTGGCAACCGCGCAGCGACTTCTCGGCAGCCGCTTCGCCCTCCTCGGCCTGGGCCAGCGCCTGCTCGGCGGCCTCGATCTCGGCCAGCAGGCTGGCCTCGTCCTGGGCGTAATCGGGCAGCGCGATGGCAGCGAGGTCCAGGGCGAGCCCGAACAGGTCGTCGCTGCCCTCGTCGTTGAACTGGGGAGCGAGGTCGCGGCGCTCGAGCAGCTCCGGGGCGATCACCTTGCCCAGGCCCTGTTCCCAGCCCGGGCGGTGATGGCGCAGGAAGTGGCGCAGGCTGCCCTGGGCGGGATCACGCTGGACCAGCAACTCGTCGAGGTGTCCGCGGGAACGCGACAGCTGGGTGCGGGCCAGCTCCAGGTCGCGCTCGGCGAGCCCCCGGGCCTGGCGGCACTCATCGAGCTCGCCACGCAGTGATTCCACGGCGCCGGCGGTGGCGCTCTGCTCGCTCTGGGCCTGGTCGACCCGAGCCTGGGCCTGCTCTGCCTCGCGGGCCTCCTCCGCGCTCTGGGCGGTGTGGGACAGCTGCGCCTTGAGTTCGGCGAGACGCGCGGTCACCTGCTCCAGGCGGGCGCGATAGTCATCATCCAGGGCCTGGCGGCGAGCCTGGTAGTCGGCATCCAGGCGACTCTCGGCCTCGCCCTGCTGGTCGCGGCAGGCCTCCTTCTCCTCGCCCAGGGCATCGATCAGCGCCTGGAGGTCGTCGCGGCGCGACTCGAGCAGGTCGCCCAGCTCCACCAGGCGCGCCTCCAGCTTGGCCTTGCTCTCCTTGACCGCCTGCTGCATCAGCTCAAGGTGGTCGCGCAGCTGTTGCTGCTGCTCACGCCACTGGGGCAGCGCCTTGAGGTCCTGCTCCAGGCCCGGCATATCCGCCGTCTCGTAGGCCTCGAACTGGCGCTGCAGGTCATCGAGCACGCCGCGGGTCTGGTCGAGCTCGCTGTCGACTCGGCTGGCACGGTCGTTGAGGGCGTCGCGGCGCTCCTGATAGGCCGTATCAAGGGCCTTGAAGTCACGCTGGCGCTGCTGGATCTCGGCCTCGCGCTCGGCCTGGTCCCGCGCGGCACGGTGGCGGTCCGCCTCCAGCTGGGGCTTGAGCTGCCACAGCGTCGCCTCAAGGTCGGCGATCTCGCGATCCAGGCGTTCGAGCTCACCCAGCGAGCGCTGCAGCGGCTCCAGGCGCATGGACTGGCGCATGCGAGCGATCCACTCGCGGGCCTTGGTATTGCGGATACGGGTCACCGGCAACTCGACCCCGTCCTCCTCGAAGATCGCCGCCAGCATGGTCTTGAGGGTATCCATCTTGCCCTCCTTGGCATGCACCGCGGAGACCAGCTTCTCCATATGCCGGATGCGCTGGCCGGGACGCACCAGGCTGAAGCGGGCGGCCACCTGGCGCAGGCGCAACCCTTCCTTGCTGTTGCCCCGGGGCTGGGTCCCGGTCTGGGTGAAGTCGTTCTGGATCACCGCGCGATACTCGGAGGTCGCCCCCAGCTTGGGCGAGACCGATACGCCCCGCCGGCGCAGGCCGTTGGCCCACTGGGCATAGTCCAGGGCGGCCACGCCGGCCTCGCTCTCGACCAGGTAATCCTCGGGGCGGTAGGCGTCGCCGACGAAGCGGTACTCGACTCCGCCCTCGCTGCGCCGTGTCAGCACCGCCTGGCACACATCACCCTCCTCGCGGCGGTATTCGTAGACGAGGTAGCTGTTGCGATGCGGCAGGTAGAAGGCATCGAACTTGAGGCGGGTGCGTGGCACCACCTTGTTGGGCAGTTCACCATAGAACACCGGCACCAGCCGCTGCAGGGTGGTCTTCCCCGAGGCATTGGTACCGCAGATATTGGTGTGGCCATCCACACTGAGCTCGACCACGCCCTCGAGGTGGCCGTGTATCATCACGATGCGAAGCAGCTGGCCCATGTCGCGTCCCTGTCGTTTGGCATGGCGATCCCGACTCATCATCGGCGAGCGCACATAGTGCCGGAGCGGCGCTGGCATCTCAATTGGAGCGGCGGGACGCGCAAGGATCATCGACTCGAGCCATACGCTGAAGCGGCACGAGCGAAGCTGGAAGATAGAGTGGGATCAGTCAGAAAACGCAGAATGGGGTGGCCGTCCCTGGCCGGGGGAAAACCGGGTCAACGAAGCTCAGTCGATATAGGTGGCGATCGCCTCGCGGCAGGATCGGATGGCCTCGGCCTTCTCCATCAGGTGTTCCAGGATTTCCGGGATGTGAATGGGCAGTGGCATGGGATATCTCCAAGTTGTTTACCAGACTAATAGAATCCATCCCCGCGCCTTTTTCAATCTCTTTGGTAAGGGTTTCCATAATTCTTGCGCGACTGTAACCGAATGTTTCTTCACGGCTTCAGCGCGTGGTTCGACCGGCAGGTGCCAGCAGGCCACCTGGCGCGGTAACCTGTTGGCATCAGGAGGATACGATGCTCTCTCGCTTCACCGCCCAGCGCCTGCACAACACCCTTCAGCACCTGCTGATCCTGGCCGGCATGTCGCTGCTGCTTGCGGTGCCTGCCTGGTTGCTGGCGGGGAGTGGCGGTGTGCTGTGGGCCTTCGGCCTGGTGATGCTGACCCTCTACCTCGGCGGCCGGGTACCGGCGCGGCTGGTGCTGGCACACACCGGTGCCGGCGTGCTGCACCGTCACCAGGCGCCGCAGCTCTACCGCGTGATGGACCTGCTCTATCGGCGGGCGGGGCTCACCCAGCAGCCCTGGCTGTTCTACGTGCCCTCGCCGGATCTCAATGCCTTCGCCGTGGGGGATGCCAGGGATGGCGGTATCGCCGTCACCGAGGGGTTGCTGCACGGCCTGTCGCTGCGCCAGCTGGCCGGGGTGCTGGCCCATGAGGTCAGCCATCTGCGCCACGGCGACACCCGGGTGATGTCCATGGCCGCCACCATGACGCGGCTCACCATCTGGGGGGCCTTCCTGGTACAGCTGGCGCTGATCGCCATGCTGCCCATGGCCATGGCCGGCGAGATCCGCATGCCCTGGCTGGAGCTGATGGTGGTGGGGCTGGCCCCTGTGGCGAGCACCCTGCTGCAGCTGGCACTGTCGCGGAACCGCGAGTTCACCGCCGACCTGGAGGCGACGGCGCTGACCCGCGATCCGCAGGGCCTGGCCGCCGCCCTGGAGGCCCTGGAGCGTCGCAACGGGATGTGGCTGACGACCCTGTTCGGCCGCCGGCAACTCCCGGGCTGGCTGCACTACCTGCAGACCCACCCGCAGACAGATGAGCGGGTGCGACGCCTGATGGCACTGGCCTCTCACCAGGGGCCACGGCCGCCCTCCTCGCGTCCCTATCGACCCACCCATCCACTGGTGGAGACGCGACCGGAGCGCCAGGGGCATCGCTACTGGCTCGGCCGCCCCGGCAACCGGCGGCATTGATAAACGCAGATGGCACCCCGCGGGGTGCCGTCTGCGCTATATCAATGCCGGGACCAGCGGCCGCCGGGGCGACCGCAAGCCCATCCGAGGAGGCTTACTGTGCAGGCGCCTGCTGCTGTTGCATCTGTTGCTGCATCTGGCGCATCTGCTGCTGGCGCTGGGCAACCTGACGCTCCAGCTCGTCGCGCTGCGCCGGGCTCAGGGCCGCCTGCATGCGCGACTGCATCAGCACGCTCTCGGCGGTCATCTCGCCGGTGAGGTCACCCAGCAGCTCGGCATCCTGGCGAATGGCGGCCTCGTCGAATTCGGGGCCGGCATTCTGCTGCAACCGCATCTGCACTTCCTGGGCCTCGCTGCGCAGCGACTGGATACGCTGGCGAGACTCGCTGAGCAGGCTCACCAGCTCCTGCTCCTGGCCCTGGTCGAGGTCCACCATCTGGTCGAGCTGGGCCACCTGGTCCTCGGCGCTGGGAGCCTGGCCCTGGGGCATCTGCTGGGCGAAGGCCGGCACGGCGAGCGCCAGGGACAGTGAGGATACGGCGAGCGACTTGCGCAGGGTCATGGGATCTCCTGAGTCATCGAATTGGCCCCTGACCCTAGCGGACCGCATCGGGTGGCGTCCACCGTCGCCACGAATCCATACCCTCTGGTTCGACGCTGGGGTTCGGCCTTCGGATCGGCGACAATCCCGTGATCCACCCCCCTGGAACCCTGGACCAGACTGCACACAGGACCCTACCGCATGAAATATATCGGAGCCCATGTCAGCGCCGCCGGCGGCGTCGATCAGGCGGTCGAGCGCGCCGTGGCGATCGGCGCCAACGCCTTCGCGCTCTTCACCAAGAACCAGCGCCAGTGGCGAGCCAAGCCGCTCGACGAGGCAGTGGTTACTGCCTTCCGCGACGCCTGCCGACGCCACGGCTTCGGTCCGGGACAGATCCTTCCCCACGACAGCTACCTGATCAACCTCGGCCACCCCGAGACCGAGGGGCTGGCCAAGTCCCGTGCTGCCTTCCTCGACGAGATGCAGCGCTGCGAGCAGCTGGGCATCGACCGCCTCAACTTCCATCCCGGCAGCCACCTGCGCAAGATCAGCGAGAGCGACTGCCTGGCACGCATCGCCGAGTCGCTCAACCAGGTGCTCGCCGAGACTGATGGCGTCACCGCGGTACTCGAGAACACCGCGGGCCAGGGCAGCAACCTGGGCTGGCGCTTCGAGCAGCTGGCCGAGATCATCGAGCAGGTGGAGGACAAGTCGCGGGTCGGCGTGTGCATCGACACCTGCCACGCCTTCGCCGCCGGCTATGACCTGCGTACCCGGGAAGCCACCGTCGCCATGCTCGACGAGTTCGACGCCGTGGTGGGCATCGAGTACCTCAAGGGGATGCACCTCAACGACGCCAAGAGCGAGCTTGGCAGCCGGGTGGATCGCCACCACAGCCTGGGCAGAGGCAATATCGGCAGCGACTGTTTCAGCGCCTTGATGCAGGACCCGCGCACCGACGACATGCCGCTGGTACTGGAGACCATCGAGCCCGCCATCTGGGCCGAGGAGATCGCCTGGCTGCGCGCCCAGCAGGAGGCGGCATGATCACCTTGCGAGCCTACCACCCCGACGACTGGCCCGCGCTGTGGGCCATGCTCGCGCCGGTGTTCCGCGCCGGCGAGACCTATGCCGTGCCCCGGGACATCACCGAGCAGGATGCCCACCGCATGTGGATCGAGCTGCCGCGGGCGGTACGGGTGGCGGTGGACGAGGCGGACAAGCCGCTGGGCACCTACTACATGAAGCCCAACCAGGCCGGCCCCGGCGACCATGTCGCCAACTGCGGCTATATCGTCGCTGCCGAGGCGCGAGGCCGTGGCTTGGCGGGGCAGATGTGCGAGCACTCCCTGGGACTCGCCCGGGAGCTCGGTTTCACCGCCATGCAGTACAACCTGGTGGTGGCCACCAACACGGTGGCGGTGCGGCTATGGCAGGCCCACGGCTTCGCGGTGTGCGGCACGCTGCCCGGCGCCTTCCGCCATCCGGTGCTCGGAGCGGTGGACGCCCATGTGATGTACCGCCGGCTCTGACACTCCCCGCCCGCCGCGCTTCGCGCTTTGGGCGAGGGTTCTGAGGTCACCCCCAGAACCTTCCTGCTTCGACACGCCTTCACTAGGCCGTGACTAGGCCACGGCCCCCGCTCCAGTCGCTCCACAGGCTAACCCCGCCAGCCCGGCGGTTCGGATATTTCTGGCCGCGTTGATATCACGGTCGATGGCTTGGCCGCAGCCCTCGCAGTGCCAATGGCGTTGCGATAGCGGCAGTTTCTCAACTTGGTGCCCACAGCCGTGGCACCGCTTGCTGCTCGGCAGCCACTGGCTGACTTTCACCAGTTGCCGGCCCGCCCAGGCGGCCTTGTATTCGAGTTGGCGCACAAACTCTCCCCAGCCGGCATCGCTGATGGCCTTGGCCAAGGAACGGTTTTTTACCATGCCCACGATATTGAGCGATTCGACACACAGCACTTGGTTTTCGTTAATCAGCGTGCGGGTCGCTTTGTGGATCGCATCGCGGCGGCAGTCCGCGATCCTGACATGTAGCCGCGCCACTTTCTGGCGCAGCTTGTGGCGGTTGTGCGAGCCTTTCTGCTTTTTCGACAACCGGCGTTGCAGATAGGCCAGCTTGGCCTCATAGCGTTTGAGATGACGCGGGTTGCCCGACTTCATGCCCTCGCTGGTGATGAACAGGTCGGTCAGGCCGAGATCGATGCCTACCATCTTCGGCGTGACCGGCAGCGTCTCCGGCTCGAACTCGCACAGGCAGCTGATGAAATAGCGGCCGGCACGATCCCGCGAAATCGTGATGCTGGAGGGTTCGCTGGGCAGCGGGCGGCTCCAGCGGATCGGCAGCGGCGCCGTGGTCTTGGCGATGGTGATCTCGCCATCGCGATAGCTAAATGCCGCCTTGGTCAGCCGGATCGACTGCCGGCCGTCCTTGCGCTTGAAGCGCGGATAGCGCGCCTTGAGTTTGGGGTTGAAAAAATTGTCGAAGGCCGCCTTTTGATCGCGCAGCGTCTGCTGCAGGATCACGCTGGAGACATCCTTCAACCAGGGATAGTTGGCCTTGAGCGCGACCAGGCGCTTTTCTGCGGCGGCGTGCGACACCGGCTCGCCGCGCTGCTGATAGGCCTCGGTGCGATAGGCCAGCGTATTGTTCCAGACAAAACGGGTACATCCGAACGACTGCGCCAGCAGCACCGCCTGCTCGGGGGTGGGGTAGAACCGTTCTTTGTAGGCACGCTTTGTCATACTGGAAAGATATCAGGGGTTCGAGGCAATATCCATTCAGCACCGCTTCGCGGTGCGCGCTTGTATCACCGCCCGATTGGGCGATGCTTTACGCGCTGTTTGGTAAGCCGCCCAGGCCCGGCCAGCGTCGATTGACCGCTTTACCCGCCTCGGTGCATGCTCTTGGACGCTGGACTTCGCAACACGCTGACACCAAAAGGAAACCAACAATGAAAGGCTTTGTACGCAGCTCGCTGGCACTGGGCATTTCACTGGCCGTGATGGCCTCTGCCAACGCATCAGATTTCGCCGACATGGATCCTGTCACCCTGCGCCTGGCCCACGTGGTCAACGAGCAGGACGGCTTCCATATCGCCGCCATGAAGTTCGAGGAGCTGGTGGAGGAGCGCACCGACGGCAAGGTGGACATCGAGCTCTACCCCAACGCCAGCCTGGGCGACGAGCGCACCCTGCTCGAGGGCATGCAGATCGGCACCGTGGACATGGGCGTGATCACCAACGGTCCGGTGGCCAACTTCCTCGAGGATATGGCGGTGTTCGAGCTGCCCTTCCTCTTCCCCAGCCCCGAGGCCGCCTACGCGGTGCTCGACGGCGAGATCGGCCAGGAGCTGCTCGACCGCCTCTCCGAGGTCAACCTCAAGGGGCTGGCCTATGCCGAGCGCGGCTTCCGCAACCTCACCAACAGCGAGCGGGCGGTGGAGACGCCTGCGGACATCGACGGCCTGCGCGTCCGCGTGATGGAGAACCCGGTCTACGTCGACACCTTCCGCGAGCTGGGTGCCAACGCGGTACCCATGGCCTGGACCGAGGCGCTCACCGCCATGCAGCAGGGCACCATCGACGGCCAGGAGAACCCGGTCAACGTCATCCACTCGTTCAAGCTCTACGAGACCCAGGATCACATGACCCTGTCGCGCCACACCTATGCGCCGGCGATCTTCGTGATGGGCATGCCGGTCTGGAATGCGCTGCCGGAGGCCGCCCAGGCGGTGATCGAACAGGCCGCCCAGGAGGCCGCCGAGCACGAGCGCCAGGTAAATGCCGAGATGGAGGCCGAGCAGTTGGCCGAGCTGCGCGAGGCCGGCATGCAGATCGTCGAGGAGCCCGATATCGCCGCCTTCCAGGAGGCCGTGGCCCCGGTCTACGAGCAGTACGGTGAGCAGTTCGGCGACACTCTGCCGCGCATCCAGGAGGCGCTGAAGTAAGTGACCTTCTCCGCCCATTCCCTGCTGCGACCGCTGCGGTGGAGTGAGAGCGCCCTCGACGCCGCCATCGCCCCCGTGGTCTTCACGGCGATGGCGGCGTTGATCGGTGTGATCACCCTGCAGATCGTCTCGCGGGTCTTCTTCACCGCGGTGGGCTGGACCGAGGAAGTGGCGCGCTTCCTGCTGGTGTGGATCACCTTCCTGGCCGCCACCCTCGCCTTCCGCCGCGGCCGGCATATCGCCGTGACCTTCGTGGTGGACGCCCTGCCCGGGCTGCCCCGGCGCCTGGCGCGCATCGCCGCCCTGCTGGTGTCGCTGGGCTTCCTGCTCGGGCTGGTCACCATCGGCTGGGAGTACATGCAGGTGCAGAGCTTCCAGAAATCCGCCTCACTGCGCCTCTCCATGACCTGGGTCTACGCCGTGATCCCGCTCTCCGCGGCGATCATGGCCTGGTATGCCCTGGTGGACATCGCCGGCCTGGCACTGGGCGATGACCCCGTGCCACACGCCGACGACGAGGAGCAGCCATGACCGCGCTGCTCTTCGTGCTGTTCCTGGTCTTCATGCTGCTGGGGGTACCCATCGCCCTGGCCATCGGCGCCAGCACCCTGGTGGCGCTGCACGCCCAGGGCGTGCCACCGATGGTGGTGACCCAGCAGATGTTCCAGGGCATCAACTCCTTTGCCCTGGTGGCGGTACCGATGTTCATCCTCGCCGGCGACCTGATGGCCCAGGGCAAGGTGAGCGAGAAGCTGGTCGACTTCGCCGATTCGCTGTTCGGCTTCCTCAAGGGCGGGCTCTCCATCGTCTCGGTGGGGGCCGGGATGTTCTTCGCCGCCATCTCGGGCTCCGGCGCCGCCACCACCGCCGCGGTGGGCTCGAGCCTGGTGCCGGAGCTGCGCAGGAAGGGCTACGACCCCGCCTCGGCGGCCAGCCTGATCGCCGCCAGCGGCACCATCGGGGTGGTGATCCCGCCCTCGGTGCCGATGATCATCTATGCGGTGATTGCCCAGCAGTCGGTATCATCGCTGTTCCTGAGCGGCATCCTGCCGGGCATCGCCATGGGCCTCGGGCTCTCCGCCATCGCCATCGTGCAGGCCTACCGCCGCAACTACCCGCGGGGCACCGCCCTCTCGGCGGCCACCATCTGGCGTACCTTCCGCAGTGCCAGCTGGGGCCTGATGACGCCGGTGATCATCCTCGGCGGCATCTTCTCGGGGATCTTCACGCCCAGCGAGGCGGCGGTGGTGGCGGTCAACTACGCCCTGCTGGTGTCGCTGTTCATCTACCGTGACCTGAACCTGGCCGACGTCTACCGCATCCTGATCCGCTCGGCCATCACCACCTCGGTGATCATGCTGGTAATCGCCACCTCGGCGGTACTCAGCTGGACCCTCTCCAGCTGGCAAGTGCCCGGCGCCATCGCCCAGGCGGTGCTGTCGCTCTCCACCGACCCGCTGGTGATCATGCTGCTGGTGGTGGCGGTGATCCTGCTCACCGGCGTGTTCATCGAGACCGCCAGCGCCCTGATCATCCTCACCCCGGTACTGCTGCCGCTGGTCACCCAGCTGGGCATCGACCCAATCCACTTCGGCCTGATCATCGTGGTGGGGCTTGCCATCGGCATGATCACCCCACCGGTGGCGATCAACCTCTACGTGGCCTCCTCGGTCACCCAGCTGCCGCTGGAGCGCATCACCCGGGCGATCATCCCCTACCTGCTGGGGCTGATCGCGGTGCTGCTGCTGGTGGTCTACGTGCCAATATTGCTCGGCTGGTCGGGTTAAGCGGCCTTGAACCTACGCCGGCCAGCGGTGACGCTGGCCGGCCCCCCTTCACCGTCTCACCGGAGAGATTCCATGCCCCTCACCCGCCCGCGGCTCGCCGCCCTCGCGCTGCCCCTCACCATCAGCCTGGCACTGCTCGCTGGCTGCACCACCTACAGCTACCCGGACCGCGAGAGCGAGACGGTATGGGGCGTGCCCGCCGAGGACGAGACGCTGACCCGGGAGGAGCGCGAGAACGCCCCGCCGCGCTATCGCGTGCCGGGGGAGGTGCCCGAGTCCGACTAGGATGTCCACGGCCTCAGCTGGTTGCTGCGGCCCCCGCGAGTGGCAGATGAGGGCCTAGCGCTTCCTGCCCCGCGGCTTGCCGCCCGGGGCGACGGCCTTGGCGCGCGAACCCGAGGGACGCCCCCCCTTGGGCTTGCCCCCCGCCTTGCTTGCCGCTGCCTTCTTTCCCGCCGGCTTCCTGCCCGGTCCAGCCCCCTTCTCCGTCACCTTGCGCCTGGCGGGCTTGCCACCGCCGGGCTTTCCTGCACCGGTCTTTCCAACACCAGTCTTTCCCGCCCCCGGTTTGGCGACGTCACCGCGGCGAGACGCGCTGCGTTGCCCGGTTGCTGCCTTGCCTGCCGACCTGCTTCCGGGCTTCCCGGCACCGCCTCGGCTGCCCTTGCCGGCCTTGCGTCGCGCCGTGCGACGCTCGGGCTGCTGGGCCTCGGAGCTGGAGTGCTCGGTCAGGGAGAGGATCGTCGACACCTCGGCCGGGGTCAGGTCCCGCCAGTCGCCGGTAGCCAGCCCCTTGAGCGAGACGTTCATGATGCGGATGCGTTCGAGCTTCACCACCTCATAGCCGAACACCTCGCACATGCGCCGAATCTGGCGATTCAGCCCCTGGACCAGGGTGATGTTGAAGACGAAACGCGACTCCCTGACCACCCGGCACTTCTTGGTGACCTCGCCGAGGATCGGTACCCCGCCGCCCATGCCGGCGATGAAATCGTCGGTGATCGGCTTGTTGACGGTGACCCGATACTCCTTCTCGTGTTGGTTGCTCGCCCGCAGGATGCGGTTGACCAGGTCGCCGTTGTTGGTCAGGAAGATCAGCCCCTGGGAGTCCTTGTCCAGCCGGCCGATGGGAAAGATCCGCGCGCCATGCCCGACGAAATCGACGATGTTGGCCTTCTCGACCGGGTCCGTGGTGCTGACGATGCCCACCGGCTTGTTCAGCGCGATGAACACCAGGTCCTCCTCCTCCAGTTCCAGGGGCTCGACGACCTGGCCATTGACCTTGACGACGCTGCCGGGGACGACCCGGTCACCGGGGGTGGCACGCCGGCCATCGATCTGCACGTTGCCCTGCTCGATGTAGCGATCGGCCTCTCGTCGCGAGCACATGCCGCTTTCGCTGATGTACTTGTTGATCCTTTTCGAGAGGGTCTGGGCCATGGGACGCATCCGGGAGGTGAAGTGAAGTGGGAGCCGAGGCGGCAGCCGGCAGTGGCGCGCAGTGTAAGGGCTGTCCCGGGCGACGGCCAGCCCGCTCGGGCAACCCTATCGGGTCCCGCAACACTGCTTGAACTTGCGTCCGCTGCCGCAGACACAGGGATCGTTGCGGCCCGGCTTGAGGCGCGACACCGTCGGCTGGCCATCCAGGTAGTACCATGCGCCAGCCAGCCGCAGGAAGCGCGAGGCTTCCTCCAGCACGCCGAAACGCCGTCCCTCGCGGAAAGTGGCGCGAAAGTGCACCTGCCCCTCGTCGCCCTGGGCGCTGCTCGAGCGGACCTCCAGGCGCAGCCAGGTCGTGGCGTCATCCGGCGACAGCTCGGCCGGGCGCGTGTCGGGGTGCCAGGTGGCCAGCAGGTAATCGACACGGCCCAGGGCGAAGGCGCTGTAGCGCGAGCGCATCAGCGCCTCCGGCGTGGGTGCGGGCTGGCCGGCGTGGAAGCGGCCGCAGCACTCGTCAAGCGGCCTGCCGCTGCCGCAGGGGCATGGCGTGGTGACAGTCGACATGCACTCTCCTGTTGGAAGGATGGGAAGGAGACCATCCTAGCAAGTCCCCTTCTTTGCGGCTCTACCGCTTGAGGTAAACGGGATATCAGCGACTTGCTTCCCGTTCTTGTCCCGCATCACTGCACTGCAGCATCGAGTGTGTTACACCTTAGTCTTCATCACTCCCGCAGCCGGAGGTCACAGGATGTCCGAACCCCACGCCCGGAAGGCAATCGCCTGGCACGCCCAGCCCGAACAGGAAGCGCTGGAGCGTCTCGAGGCCGACAGTGACGGGCTCTCCGCCAGCGAGGCCCAGGCGCGGCTGGAGCGCTTCGGCCCCAACCAGCTGCAGCAGGCCGAGGCCCGCCCCTGGTGGAAACGCCTGCTCGAACAGCTCAACAATGTCCTGATGCTGGTGCTCATCGGCGCCGCGGTGGCGAGCCTGGGGCTTGGCCATGGCGTGGATGCGATCGCCATCCTGGGCGTGGTGCTGATCATCGCCCTGATCGGCTTCATCCAGGAGGGCAAGGCCGAGCAGGCGCTGGAGAGCATTCGTGACATGCTCTCCCCCCAGGCCAAGGTGCTGCGCGACGGCAAGCGCCAGACGACCCCCGCCGAGCAGCTGGTGCCGGGTGACGTGGTGATGGTGGAGAGTGGTGACCGGGTGCCGGCGGACCTGCGCCTGCTGGAGGCCAGACGGCTGCGCACCGAGGAGGCCTCCCTGACCGGCGAGTCCACCGCCGTGGACAAGGATACTCCGCCGGTAGCAGAGGACGCCGACCTGGGCGACCGCACCGGCATGGCCTACGCCGGCACCATCGTGGTCCAGGGCGCCGCACGGGGCCTGGTGGTGGAGACCGGCACACGCACCGAGCTGGGCCGCATCTCCGAGATGTTGCGTGGCGTCGAGCAGCTCAAGACACCGCTGCTACGCCAGATCGATCGCGCCGGGCGCGTGCTGGCCCTGATCATCCTGGTGATCGCCATCCTCACCGCGGCCTTCGGCGTGCTGGTCCACGGCCAGCCCGTCGGCGACATGTTCATGGCCGCGGTGGGCCTCGCCGTCGCGGCGATCCCCGAGGGCATGCCCGCCATCGTCACCATCGGCCTGGCCCTGGGGGTGCAGGCCATGGCCCGCCGCAACGCCATCATCCGGCGCCTGCCGGCGGTGGAGACCCTGGGCTCCATCTCCACCATCTTCTCC
Source organism: Halomonas sp. G15 (assembly GCF_021282295.1). Lineage (NCBI taxonomy): Bacteria > Pseudomonadati > Pseudomonadota > Gammaproteobacteria > Oceanospirillales > Halomonadaceae > Halomonas > Halomonas sp. G15. The sequence continues at coordinate 47,355 of NZ_JAJSPA010000024.1, forward strand.
GACAAGACCGGCACCCTGACCCGCAACGAGATGACCGCCCGGTCGATCTGGCTGCCCCAGGGCGAGATCCGCATCGACGGCACCGGCTTCGCCCCCGAGGGTGGCTTCCACGCGCTGGACGAGGAAGGCGAGGCACAGCAGGCGCCGCTGGACCTCGACGACCACCACGCCCTGCGCCACTTCCTCAAGGTCGGCGTGCTCTGCAACGACGCCGAACTGGCCCGCGAAGAGGGCCACTGGAAGATCCACGGCGATCCCACCGAAGGCGCCCTGGTGGTGGCGGCCGCCAAGGCGGGCCTGGAGGCGCGCCCCCTGCGCGGCGATCACGACCGCCAGGACGCCATCCCCTTCGAGTCCGCTAACAAGTACATGGCCACCCTGCATGAGATCGACGGACGCCACTGCCTGCTGGTCAAGGGTGCCCCGGACCGCCTGCTGGAGATGTGCCACCGCGTGCGCCAGGAGGATGGCGAGGACAGCGAACTCGATCACGCCGAGTGGGAAGAGCGCATCCATGCCCTCTCCGGGCAGGGACTGCGGGTGCTGGCGCTGGCCGAGAAGCCCCTCCATGACGTCGAGTCGCTCGAGGATCACCATGCCGAGGACGGTCTGGTGCTGCTGGGGCTGGTGGGACTGCTGGACCCGCCCCGGGACGAGGCCATCGAGGCGGTGAAGGAGTGCCTCGCCGCCGGCATCCGTCCGGTGATGATCACCGGCGACCATGCCGTTACCGCCCTGGCCATCGCCCGCCAGCTGGGCTTTGCGCACACCGAACGCGCCATCAGCGGCCGCGAGATCGAGGCGATGTCCGACGCCGAGCTACGCGAAGTGATCCTCGAGGTGGACGTCTTCGCCCGGGCGGCGCCGGAACACAAGCTGCGGCTTGTGCAGGCGATGCAGTCCCACGGCGGCATCTGTGCAATGACCGGCGACGGGGTCAACGATGGCCCGGCGCTGAAGCGCGCCGATGTCGGCGTGGCCATGGGCATCCAGGGCACCGAGGCCGCCAAGGAGGCCGCGGAGATGGTGCTCGCCGACGACAACTTCGCCACCATCGTCGGCGCCATCCGCGAGGGTCGCAAGGTCTACGACAACATCCGCAAGACCATCACCTACCTGCTGCCCACCAACGGTGCCCAGGGGCTGGCGATCCTGATCGCCGTGCTGGCCGGCAGCCAGCTGCCGGTGACCCCGGTCCAGGCGCTGTGGGTCAACATGGTGGTGGCGGTGACCCTGGGCCTGGCACTGGCCTTCGAGAAGGGCGAGGGGGACCTGATGCGTCGTCGGCCCCGGGACCCCGACGCCGCCCTGCTCGACCTCTTCCTGCTGTGGCGGGTGGGCTTCGTCTCGATGCTGCTGCTGCTCGGCGTGTTCGGGGTCTTCTCCTGGATACTCAATGCCCAGGGCGGCAGCATCGAGCAGGCCCGAGCCGGCGCGGTGAACATGCTGGTAACGGGCAGTGCCGCCTACCTGATCAACAGTCGCTTCCTCACCGCCAGCACCCTCTCCCTCCAGGGGATCTTCGGCAGCAAGCCGATATGGGGCTCCATCGCCGCCGTGGCCCTGCTGCAGCTGGGCTGGACCTACCTGCCGTTCATGCAGCTGGTGTTCGGCGGCGAGGGGCTCGAAGCCCCCCACTGGCTGGCAATCCTCTCGGTGAGCGTGGCCATCTACCTGGTGATCGAGGCGGAGAAGTGGGTGCTGCGACGGCGGCGCTGACCCCACGGCACCAACGACAGCGGCACGCTTGTGGCCCATGCTATGGAGGTCGCGGGTGTCCTGAGTAACCCCAGCCAGAGAGGAAGGCCATGCCGCTGCTGCTGACACTGCTGCTGCTCCTGCTGGGGCTGCCGAGCCTGGTGGCCATCGTCGCCCTGGTGCGCCTCGCCCGTCTGACGCGTCGGGTGGAGTCACTGGAGGCGGCCCTGGCCCGACCCGCCACGGAGGACGCGCCGGCCGCCCCCTCCCGGGGCAGGAAGGTCGAGACAGGCGCGAGCCGACGCCCCCTCTGGCGCGACGGCCTCGCCCGCCGGTTGTCCAGCGGAGCTCGCCGGGTGCGAGGCGCCGCGGCAGGGTGGCTCAGCGAGGGCAACCTGCCGGTCAAGATCGGTATCCTGGTGCTCTTCGCGGGGCTCGCGGCACTGATCCGCCACGCCTCCACCCAGGGCTGGCTGACCCTCTCCATCGAACTGCGCCTGGCCGGCATCGCCGTCCTGGCGGTGGCCGCCCTGGGCTTCGGCTGGCAGCAGCGTCGCACCCGGCGGGTGTTCGCGCTGAGCCTGCAGGGCGGGGCCATCGGCGTGCTGTTGATGGTGATCTTCGCCGCCGCCCAGCGCTTCGCGCTGCTGCCCCTGCCGTTGGCCTTCCTGCTCAGCGTGGCACTGGTGGCCGGGCTCGGGGTGCTGGGCGCACTCCAGAATGCGCTGGCACTGGCCGTGCTGGGCAGTCTGGCGGGCTTTCTCGCGCCGCTGTGGCTGGCCCGTGCTCCTGGCGATCCGCTGGTGCTGTTCGGCTACTACGCGCTGCTCAACCTGGGCATCTTCGCCATCGCCTGGGTGCGCCACTGGCGGCTACTCGACCTGCTGGGTTTCGTGGCCACCTTCGCCATCGCCACCGCCTGGGGCGTTCTCGACTACAGCCCCCGGCACTACGCGGTGGCCCAGCCCTTCCTGGCACTGTTCTTCCTGCTCTACCTGCTGATCCCGATCCTCCACGCCAGGCGCCGACAAGCGCAGGCGTCGCCGCACAGGACGGACAGCCGCATCGACGGCAGCCTGGTCTTCGGCACGCCGCTGGTGGCGTTCGGTCTCCAGGCGGCGCTGCTCGAGGGCGAGCGGCTGTCGCTGGCCCTGTGTGCCCTGGGCATCGCACTGCTCTATGCCCTGCTCGCCAACTGGCTACTGCGCCAGGCGCGCACGCGTCCGCTCGGTGAGGCCCACGCCGCCCTGGCACTGGGCTTCGCCACCCTGGCGATTCCGCTGGCACTCTCGGCGCGAGTCAGCGCCGCGCTCTTCGCCGTGGAGGGGGCCGCCCTGATATGGCTGGGCATTCGCCAGCACCGCCTGCTGCCCCGCTTCGCCGGCCTGGCCCTGCAGCTGGTTGCTGGCCTGACGCTGCTTGGCAGCCTTGTCTTCGCCTGGGCCGTGGACACTCCCGTCGCCAACGCCGCCTTCATGGCCGGGGTGATCCTTGCCGCGGCGGGCCTCGTCTCCGCCGAGACCCTGTGGCGAGGCGGTTACCCCCGCTGGGCGCTGGCCGCCCTCGCCTGGGGCCTGGCCTGGTGGCTTTCCATCGCCGCCCGGGAGATCGACCTGTTCGCCGCTCCGGCCATGGCCGATGACTGGCGCCTGGCGCTGCTGGCACTCACCGGGCTGGCCCTGGCCGAGCGCTACCGCCGCCGGCCGGCTGCGGCGCTGGCCTGGGGCGTCGCCGGTGGGCTGCTGCTCGC
>NZ_JAJSPA010000025.1:0-50101 GCF_021282295.1 Halomonas sp. G15
GGCGGCCGTCATCCCCCCTGTTCCCAGGAAGAGCCAGAGATAGGCCGGCAGCGCCACCAACTGCAGCGCCAGCAGCAGCGGCGTGGCGGCGATGGCCCGCCCGGCATCACCGCGACCGAGGTGGGTGAAGGTGATGAACCAGTCGGTGCAGGGCACCAGCAGCACCATCAGCACACCGAGCTTTACCGCCGGCGCCAGCGGCAGCGCCACCACCAGGCTGCCGACGATCAGCGGCATGAGCAGGAAGTTGCCGAGTACCAGTGCCGTGGCGAAGCGCCAATCCTTCAAGGCCAGACCCAACCGACTCAGTGGCACCTGGGTGAAGGTGGCGTAGAGCAGCACGGCGAGCAACGGCCAGAGTGTGCGCTCCAGGCCGGCGGCGGCCGCGGGGCGGGTCAGCCCCAGGCCGAGCCCGACCAGGAGCGCCGCCAGGTAGCACCACACCTGGTGGCGCTCCAGCGCCTCACGCATTGGCGTTCGTCCCCTCGGCGGCGGCCAGCAGCGCCCCGGTCTGCACCCGCCACTGGGCGGCGTAGCGCCCGTCGGCCTCGAGCAGGCTCTGGTGGGTGCCGCGTTCGGTGACCCGCCCGCCCTCGATCACCACGATCTCGTCGGCGTGGATGATGGTGGAGAGGCGGTGGGCGATCATGATCACGGTGCGACCGTGACCGATGCGGCGCAGCGAGCGCTGGATGGCGGCCTCGGTCTCGTTGTCCACGGCGCTGGTGGCCTCGTCCAGCACCAGGATGGGCGGGTCCTTGAGCAGCGCCCGGGCCAACGAGAGGCGCTGGCGCTGGCCACCGGAGAGGCGAATACCGCGCTCGCCCACCGGGGTGTCGAGCCCCTGGGGCAACGCCCGGATGAACTCCCACGCCTCGGCAGTCCTGGCCGCCTCGACGATGGCGTCCTCCGCGGCGTCCGGTTTCCCGTAGGCGATATTGTCACGCACCGTGCCCTCGAACAGGTAGACATCCTGGCTGACCAGGCCGATGGCGCCGCGCAGGGAGGCCAGGCTCACCTCACCGATGGGCTGGCCGTCGATCAGCACCCGCCCGGCGCCGGGGTCGTAGAAGCGCAGCAGCAGCTTGATCAGGGTCGACTTGCCGGAGCCGGTGGCGCCCACCAGGGCCAGGGTGTGGCCGGCGGGCACATGCAGGCTGACGTCATCCACACCGACGTCGCTCGCCGCATAGCGGAAGCCGACGCCCTCGAAGCTCACCTCGCCCCGCAGTGGCTCGGCCAGGGGCGCATCATGGTTGTCACGCACGGTGATCGGCACCGCCAGCAGGTCGAGGATGCGACGGGTGCTGGCCATGGCGCGCTCGAAGAGGTCGATCACCTCGGCAAGCCCCGTCAGCGGCCACAGCAGGCGCTGGGTGAGGAATACCAGCACCCCGTAGGCGCCCACGTTGAGGTCGCCGCGCAGGGCGAGCATGCCGCCCATGGTGAAGGTGGCCAGGAAACCGGCCAGGATCGCCATGCGGATCACCGGGATAAAGGCGGAGCTCACCTGGATGGCGCGGCGGTTGGCCTCCACGTAGGCCTCGCTCACCTCGCGTAACCGCGCCGCCTCCCGGGCCTCGCTGGTGAAGCTCTTGATGGTGGCGATGCCGGCCAGATTGTTGGAGAGCCGGCTGGCCAGATCGCCCACCTTCTCGCGCACGTCGGCATAGAGCGGGCCGGCCTTGCGCTGGAAGTAGAAGGCGCCCCAGATGATCAGCGGAATGGGCGTGAAGGCGAGCAGCGCGATCAAGGGCGAGATGACGAAGAACACTGCCCCCACCGCCACCACGGTGACCCCCACCTGGATTAGCGAGTTGGCGCCGCCATCGAGGAAGCGCTCCAGCTGGTTGACGTCGTCGTTCATGGTGGCCACCAGCTGCCCCGAGCTCCTCGACTCGAAGTAGGCCATGTCCAGGCGCTGGGCGTGCTCGTAGGTGTCCAGGCGCATGTCGGCCTGGAGGCGCTGGGCGAGGTTGCGCCACAGGATCTTGTAGAGGTACTCGAACAGCGACTCGCCGGCCCAGATGAAGAAGGTCAGGATCGCCAGAACGAATATCTGCTCCTGAGCCGAGGTGAAGCCCGCCCGAGCCACGAAGCTCTCCTCCTGATTGACCACCACATCGATGGCCACACCGATCAGGATCTCCGGCGCGATATCGAAGAGCTTGTTGATGATCGAGCAGGCACTGGCGGCGATGATGCGCCGACGGTAGCCGCGGGCGTAGCGCAGCAGGCGCACCAGCGCCTGGAAGCTGTTGGGAGTCGCCGGGGTGGGGGTCATGGGGAGTCCTTGTGGTTGACCCGGGCAGGATAGCGACTCCCCCTCGTCCCTCCAACATGGGCACCGGGTGGGCTAGGGGAGTCGACGCAGGTCGGTAAGGATGGGGGTGCCCGTCGCCGGGTCGTGAAGCAGGGTGCAGGCGACGTCGTAGAGTCCGCGCACCAGGGATTCGGTGACCACCTCGGCCGGCGCCCCCTGGGCGACGATGCGTCCATCACGCATGGCCACCAGGTGGTCGGCGTAGCGGCAGGCGCTGGCCAGGTCGTGGAGCACCAGGGCGATGGTGCGCCCACGGCTGGCCAGCGAACGCACCAGCTCGAACACCTCCAGCTGGTGGCCCAGGTCCAGCGCCGAGGTGGGCTCATCGAGCAGCAGCAGCGGCGTCTGCTGGGCGATGGTCATAGCGATCCAGGCGCGCTGGCGTTGGCCACCGGAGAGCGCCTCCAGGGGACGTTCGGCCAGGGCCTCGAGGCCCGCCGCGGCCACCGCCTCGGCCACCGCCCGGCGGTCGTCCGCCGACCACTGGCGCAGCCAGCCCTGGTGGGGCTGACGACCGAAGCGCACCAGATCGGCCACGGTCAGTCCCTCGGGGGCGCTGGCCTCCTGGGGCAGCAGTGCCAGGCGTCGCGCCAGCTCCCGGGCCGGCAGTTGCTGGATGTCCTCACCGTCGAGCAGCACAGCTCCCCCAGCAGGGGCATGCAGCCGTGCCAGGCCGGCCAGCAAAGTCGACTTGCCGCAACCGTTGGGGCCGACGATGGCGGTGACCCGGCCCGGCGGCAGGGTCAGGGCCAGGTCGTCGATGATGGTCGTCCGGCCGTGGGCCAGGGAGAGCGCGCTGGCCTGCAGCAGGTTCGCGGGGTGGGCGGAGGCGTTCATGCGGGGCTCCTCGAGGGTCGCAGCAGGATCCACAGCAGCCAGGGGCCGCCGACGATGGCGGTGACGATGCCCACCGGCAGCTCGATGGGCGCCAGCAGCAGGCGCCCCACCAAGTCGGCCAGCACCATCACCAGGGCACCGGCCAGGGCGGAGGCGACCAGCGGCACGCCGCGCGGCGAGGAGAGCGAGCGGGCGATCTCCGGGCCGATCAGCCCCACCATGCCCACCGGGCCGGCGACCGCCACCGCCAGAGCGGTGAGCAGCACCGCGAGGGTCAGCACCTGGAGTCGCCGGCGCTTGAGGGGGAGACCCAGGCCGCTGGCCACGGCATCGGAGAAGCGCAGGCCGGCCAGCGAGCGGCCCAGGGCGAGGGCCAGCGGCAGTCCCAGCGCCAGCCCCGCGGCCAGCACCGTCACCGCCCCCGGCGAGCGGGCGTTGAGGGTGCCCACCGTCCAGGGATAGGCGGCGTTGGCGCTGTCGATATCCACCTGGGCCAGCATCAGCTGGGTCACGGCGCCGAAGACCGCGCCGATGCCGATGCCGGCGACGATGAAGCGGTAGCCGCGGGTGTCGCCGCCGCTAGCCAGGCCGAAGGTGATGGCGGCCGCGGTAGCGCCGCCGGCCAGGGCCATGGCGGGCGGCGCCAGGGAGACGCCAAGCCCCACGATGGAGGCCACCGCGAAGGCGGTGGCGCCGTTATCGATGCCGATGATACCCGGCGTGGCCAGGCGGTTGCGAGCCAGGGACTGCATCAGGCAGCCGGCCAGGGCGAAGGCGGCACCGCTGAGCCAGGCGGCGACCAGCCGCGGCAGGCGCAGCTCCTGGACCATGAAGGCGGCGAAGGGATCGCCGCTGCCCTGAAGGGCGGGCCACAGCCCCGCCAGAGGCAGCCGCTCGGTGCCCAGGACGAGATAGGCCAGCGACGCCGGCAGCAGGGCCGACAGCAGCAGCGCACTGACCCACAGGGCGCGGCGCTCGAGCAGCAGGCTGGCGCGGCCGAGGGTCAGGTGCCAGTAGCCGGAAGGGGCCCCGCCGCTGCCGGGGTCAGCCCCCGGCGGCGCCAAGTCCGCTCGCCATGAGCGTCTAGACAGGCATGGACACTCGGCCGGGGTCTGGCCCCAAAGGTCCTGCTCCGTGTTCATACTCGCTTCCTCACAGGGTCGGCAGACGGCGGGCCCGCACCACGGCCACCAGCACCGGGGCGCCGAGCAGCGCGGTGAGCACCCCGATGGGCAGCTCCGAGGGGGCCACCACCAGGCGCGAGACGATATCAGCGACCAGCACCATCAGCGGCCCCAGCGGCAGGCAGAGCCACAGGGTGCGGCGGATGTCAGGGCCAGCCAGGGCACGGGCGGCGAAGGGCACCACCAGTCCGACGAAGGCGATGGGGCCGGCCAGCGCGGTGGCCGCCCCCACCAGCAGCGCCACCGCCAGGATCACCAGCAGGCGCACGCGGCCCGGGTGGTGCCCCAGGCCCGAGGCCACCCGTTCGCCCAGCGCCAGGGCGGCCAGCGGCCGGGCGATGACGGCGATGATCCCCAGCGCCACGGCGAGGCTGGGCAGCACCGCGACCAGATCCTCGAGATGGCGCCCCGCCAGGCTGCCCACCACCCAGAAGCGGATCTCGTCGGCGGTGCGCTGATCGAATAGCAGCAGCAGCGAGGTGAGCGAGGCGAGCAGCGCCGAGAAGGCGGCGCCGGCCAGCACCAGGCGCACCGGGTCGTCACCCATGCCGCGCAGGCGCACCACGCCGAGCACGGCCACACAACCCAGCAGCGCCCCCAGCTGCCCCACCGCGATGCGCAAGGTGGCGGCGCCGGCCCCCAGCCACAGCGCCACGCCCACCGCGAAGGCGGCGCCGGCGCTGACCCCGAGCAACCCGGGCTCGGCCAGCGGGTTGCGCGAGACGGCCTGCAGCAGCGCCCCGGCCAGGCCCAGCGAGACGCCGACGACGATGCCGATCAGGGTGCGCGGCGCGCGCAGCGACCCCACCACGAAGGCGGCCTCGTCATCGCCCCGCCCCAGCAGCACGGCCAGGGCACGTGCCGGCGTGACGTCACCGGCGCCCAGCAGCAGGCTGGCAACGACCACCGGCACCAACAGTGTCAGCAGCAGGGCCATCACACGCCAGGGCCCCGCCGGGAGGCGGGGCTGGAGACGAAGAGTAGCGGCCGGCATCAGGGCAGCAGCGCGGATTCGATGTCATCGAGGATCGCCTGGGCGGCCAGCGGGCCATTGGCGCTGGTCCATAGCTGGCCATCCACCGGAATCACCTGGCCCTTGTCTACCACCGGCAAGCGGGCGAAGGCGGCGGACTGCTTGGCGGCCGCCAGGGCCTGGTCGCCCTCCTCGTTCAGCGTGGCCAGGAACAGCCAGTCGCCCTCCAGCCGTGAGAGGTTCTCGAGGCTCAGCGGGTCGCTGTGCACCCCGCGCTGATTGACCAGGCCGGCGTCATCGACCGGCAGGCCGGCGGCCGCCAGCACGCCGCTGGTGAACAGCGCCTCGGACATCACCAGCGGTCCCTGGGGCATCCAGCGCACCAGGTTGGCGCTGCCGTCGATGCCTGTCTCGGCGAGCGCCTCGGCCAGGCCGGCGGCGCGCGCCTCCACCTCGTCGATGGCGCTTTCCAGTGCCGCCTCGCGGCCCAGGGCCGCGCCGAACAGGCGCGCCTCATGCTTCCAGTTGTCGGCGGCCAGCTCACGGGCCTCGGGCACCACGGTGGGGGCAATCCGCGACAGCAGCGCGTACTGCTCATCGGAGAGCTGCGGGGCCGCCAGGATCAGGTCCGGCCTTTCGGCCAGTACCGCCTCCAGGTTGATCTCGCGCACCACCCCGACGATGGCCGGGCGGTTCTCCCTCTCGAGATGGGCCTCGATGTAGCGCGCCACGCCATCGCCGCCGCGGGTGGTGACCGCCCCCACCGGCGTCACCTCTACCGCCAGGGCGGCGTCCAGGGCGCCCTCGTAGAGGGTCACCACCCGCTCGGGAGCATCGGGAACCTCGACCTCACCGTGAGCGGTGTCCACGCTGGCCGCCTGGGCCACGGAGAAGGTCAACAGGGTAGCCAGGCCGGCGATTCCGGCGGCAATGTGGGGCAACTTGGGCATCGATGGGGCTCCTTGGCTGTGAAGCATGATAATGACTATCAACATCTCTTGCATGTCACCGATCAGGCAACAGGACGTTCGGTAAACCGCAACAAAATCAGTGGGTGAGCGCCTCGACCACTTCATCCACCTGCTCGCGAATGCTGACCAGGCCGGCGCCGGAGAGGTACCAGAGATCCGCCGACAGCGACACCACCTCGATGGCGGCGCCCCCCTGGTCGGCCAGCGCTTCCTGCAGCGCCGAGGCCTCCAGCGGCGCCTCGCCGATCGCCGCGCTGCGATCCACCACCAGCACCGCATCCGGCGCCATGCGTTCCATGACCTCGGGGGGCAGGGGAGTGAAGGTGCGTTCACCACGCTGCACCGACACCACCCCCTCGGGCAGCGGTGGGGGCGCCAGCTGCAGCAGCTCACCAACCACCGGCTCCTGGCGCAACGAGTAGTTGCCGTCGTTGTGGGTAACCACCACCACCGAGAGCGCCTCCGGCAGCGACGCTCGGGCCTTCTCGATGTGTGCGGAGAGCTCGGCCAGCGCCGCCTCGGCCTGCGTCTCGGCGTTGTAGCGCTTGGCCAGCCCCCTCACCTTGTCGCCGAAGGCGGCGAAGAAGGGGCCCTTCTCCAGCGTCACATCCACCACCTCGGCGATCTCGCCCAGCGGCACGGCCGCCTCCTCCTGGCGACCGGTGACCAGGATCAGCTGTGGCTCCGCCGAGGCCACTGCCTCGGCATCCGGGGTCTTGAGGCTGCCGACATCGGTACGCCCCTCAAGCAGGTGCTGCATATAGGTCGGGGCCGCCTGATAGGGCAGCCCCACGACGTGCGCCTCGAGCCCCAGCGCTTCCAGGGTGTCGACGCTACCCCAGTCGAAGCTGACCACCGCCGGACCTTGGGTGGCCTGAGCCTCTTGAGAGGCCTGCGTCTCCGCCGTGGCCTGCCCCGCCAGGGTCAGCGACACCATCGCCAAGGCCAGTGCACAGCTGCCAAATCCTTTCATAATCGCTCTCCTTGAAATGGGAATCGGTTGCAACAAGGCTCGACACCTTATCACTACCCGCGTTGCAACACTCGGAACAGGGCCTTCGATGAAACAGACTTTCAAGAACGAATACGAATCTTTATCGTTTTTGCCCAAATAAGGTCACCGACCAACACAACCCCCACGAGCAAGGAACCCCACAGATGCCAGCCTCACTCCCCCTTCTCTTTCGACGCTCCAGCCTGGCCATGGCGATCTCCGCCGCCTTCGCCAGTGGCACCTCCCTGGCCCAGGATGGCACCGAACTGGAGCCCTTGGTGGTCACCGCCTCGGGCTTCGAGCAGGCGATCTCCGATGCCCCGGCCAGCATCTCGGTGATCAGCGGCGAGGAGCTCAACAAGCAGTCCTACTCGAGCATCGTGGATGCCATGGACAACATTCCCGGTGTCTATGTCACCGGCGGGGGGCTATCGAAGGACATCAGCATCCGCGGCATGGATGACAGCTACACCCTGTATCTGATCGATGGTAGACCGATCAACGACGGTCGCACGGTCAACACCAACGGCACCGACGGCGGCAAGCAGATCGGCCTGCCGCCGATCTCGATGATCGAGCGGGTGGAGGTAATTCGTGGGCCGATGTCGTCGCTCTACGGCTCCCAGGCCATGGGCGGCGTGGTCAATATCATCACCAAGAAGGTCAACGACGAGTGGATGGGCTCGGTCACCACTGAGTACACCCACTCGCTCAACGACATCAACAACGATGGTCAGCAGGTCAGCTTCTTCACCGGCGGCCCGCTGATCGAGGGGCTGCTCAGCGCCCGCTTCCACGGCAGCTGGGTCGGCCATGAGGAGAGCGACCATATCGGGGGCGACGACAACGCCGAGAGCACGCCCGAGAGCGATACCCGCCAGGGCGGTATCGAGCTGATCCTGACGCCCGACGAGCGCAACGCGTTCTCCCTGGGCTATACCGCCTCCACCAAGGAGTACACCCATAGGCCCGGGCGCAGCATGGCCCTGGTCGATGGTCGCGGCAATCCCACCGAGGCCAACACCACCCGCTACGACAAGGACGTCTACACCCTGTCGCACAAGGGCAACTACGGCGGCTTCCTGACCGATACCTACCTGCAGCACGATATCTCCGACCGACACCTCGGCGATGGCGGCGAGGAGAAGACCAATGAGATGACCACCTTCAACACCCAGACGACCTACTTCTGGGGCGATCACATGCTGACCTTCGGCGGCCAGTACAAGTACGAGGACCTGACCGACGACACCAATGGCCTGCTCTCCTCCAACGTGCCCGGCGCCGTCAACCGCGTGGATCGCTGGCTCGCCTCGCTGTTCATGGAGATGGAGTGGAGCCTCACCGACGACCTCAACCTGACCACCGGGGTGCGCTACGACGACGACGAGCTGTTCGGCGGCCACCTCTCGCCGCGGGTCTACGCTAACTATCACCTGACCCCCGAGTGGACCCTCAAGGGCGGCGTCTCCACCGGCTACAAGCAACCCAGCCTGTCGGATGCCACCGAAGGCTTCGGCCGCGGCACCGGCGGCGGCGGCTCCCCCGCCCCGCACCCGCGCGCCCTGATCATCGGCAACACGAACCTCGATCCGGAAACCAGCACCAACTACGAGTTGGGTATCGCCTACAACGATACCGCGGGGAGTCTGAACGCCAGCGCGACGCTGTTTCACACCCGCTTCGATGACAAGATCGCCGAGGATCGCCTCTGCGAAACCCCCGATGCCAACCGCAACGATCCCGCCACCTGGACCTGCCCCTACGCCGGCAACGAGTTCGTTTTCCTGAGCACTCGCAAGAACATCGACGAGGCGGAGATGCAGGGGGTGGAGCTGGCGTTGGGCTATGACATCACATCCCGGCTGAACCTCACCTCCAGCTACACCTACACCGACTCCGAGCAGAAGACCGGTGCGTTCGCCGGCGAGCCGCTCAACAAGATCCCCGAGCACATGCTCAACCTACTCCTCGACTGGCAGGCCACCCGCGACCTCAATCTCTGGGTACAGAACAACATCCGCGGCGGGACCAGCGACTACCTGGGCCGCAGCAGCATGAGCGACGGCACCCCCGGCTACGGCTTCGTCGACGCCGGCCTGGTCTATGCCCTCAACGACAAGGCCCGCGTCAAGGCCGGTATCTACAACATAGGCGACAAGGAGATCACCAACGACGACTACGAGGTCGTGCTCGATGGTCGCCAGCTCAACCTGGGACTCACCGTGGACTTCTAGGCCTCGCGCCCTGCTGCGGCCCCCGCCGCCTCAACGCCCAGGCGTCACCCCCCACTGCTTCGCCCCGGCCACGCCGGGGCGTTTGCGTGGCTCGCACCGCCTCTCCGCCCGATGTTCCACTCCTTGCAACAAGGCGTTTCATGAGAATTTATATCAATTAAGGAACTTTCTCTTATAGAATACCAACACTTCTGATAATCACTATCATTCAAGGAATATCATGAACCGCTTCACTCCCCGTGCCCTGGTCAGCGCCGTGGCCCTGGCCACCGCTTCCACCGCCCTGGCCCAGGAGAGCCAGCAACTGGATAACATCGTGGTCACCGCCGCCGGCTTCGAGCAGGCCATGGCCGAGGCCCCGGCCAGCATCTCGGTGATCAGCCGCCAGGAGCTGGAGGAGAAGCGGGTCACCACCATCGCCGATGCCCTGCGCGACGTGGAAGGCGTCGACGTGGGCGGTCAGGTGGGCAAGACCGGTGGACGCAACATCAGCATTCGCGGCATGCCCAGCGACTACACCCTGATCCTGATCGACGGCCGCCGCCAGAATACCGCCGGCAGCGTCACGCCCAACGGCTTCGGCGAGACTTCCACCAGCTTCTTCCCACCGGTCTCGGCGATCGAGCGCATCGAAGTGATCCGCGGCCCGATGTCGACCCTCTACGGCTCCGATGCCATGGGCGGGGTGATCAATATCATCACCCGCAAGGTGAGCGACAAATGGAGCGGCTCGGTGCAGGCGGAAAGCACCTTCAACGAGCACGACGAATTCGGCGATAGCCGCGAGACTAGCGTCTATGCCAGCGGCCCACTGGTCGAGGAGACCCTGGGACTACAGGTCCGCGGACGCTTCTATGAGCGTGATGCCTCGCGCCTGACCTATACCGAGGCGGACGGTACCAAGACGCCGGTCAGCCAGCGCGGTCCGAGCCCCGTGGAGGGCGATGTCTACAGCCTGGGTGCCAAGCTCACCCTGACTCCGCACCAGGATCACGAGCTATGGCTCGACGGCGAGACCAGCCGCCAGCGCTTCAACAATGATGACTGCCAACTGGGCACCCTGGACGGGCGCACCCGCAGCTGCGAGCCCGACCCGGGTGTGGCCAACGGCTACAGCGATGAGCTGCGCTTCGAGCGCGATCAGCTCGCCATCGGTCATACCGGACGCTTCGCCGCTGGTACCTGGGAATCCAGCCTGATGCACAACACAACCGAAACCACGGGGCGCACCATCCCCGGCACCCTGGGGCTGCCCTATGAAGGGTTCCCCGGGATCGTGGGCGGTGATGCCCGAGAGCTCGAGACCACCAATACCGTGCTCGACAGCAAGTTCGTGATGCCGCTTGGCGACCATATGGCCACGATCGGGGGCCAGTGGATGGATTCCGAACTGACCGACGGGCTGGCCACCGACGAGTTCTCCCAGACCACCTGGGCGCTGTTCGTCGAGGACGAGTGGTGGCTGGCCGAGGACTGGGCGCTGACCCTGGGTGGCCGCTACGACCATCACGACGCCTTCGGCAGCCAGTTCAGTCCGCGCGGCTACCTGGTATGGAGCGCCAGCGACGACTGGACCCTCAAGGGCGGCATCAGCCGCGGCTACAGGACGCCGTCGCTCAATGACCTTCACGATGGCATCAACGGCATCACCGGCCAGGGCACCAGGCTGACCATCGGCAATCCCGACCTGCAGCCGGAGGAGAGCACCAGCAGCGAGCTCGCCGCCCAGTACGACGACGGCGAGGGCTTCATGGCCAGCGCCACGCTGTTCCACAACAGTTTCGATGACAAGATCACCGACGGGGACCCGATTTACATCAGCAACCACTCAAGCATTCCCGATGGGATCTACGATCAGCAGATCAACGTCGATGAGGCCGAGACCCAGGGCATCGAGCTATCGACCCGCATCCAGCTCTCGGAGCGCGTCAACCTGAGCGCCAACTACACCTGGACCGACAGCGAGCAGAAGAGCGGCGAGCAGCAGGGCGAGCCGCTGACCGACACCCCGGAGCACGCCGTCAACGCCACCCTGCGCTGGCAGGCCACCGATCGGCTCGGCACCTGGCTCTCCGGCGAGTACCGCAGCGAGCGCTACCGTGACCGTGAGCGAGTGCGTGGTGCCGCCTCCTACGACGACCTGGGCGATTTCGAGTCCTACGCGCTGTTCCACCTGGGCGGCAGCTACCGGGTCACCAACGCCTTTACGGTCAGCGCCACCGTCCAGAACCTGTTCGACAAGGACTTCGTCGATTACCGCGCCTACGACGGCGGTGCGGAATACGGCAACGTCTACGCCAACAGCGAAGAGGGACGCCGCCTCTGGCTCTCCGCCCGCTACGAGTTCTAAGCACGCCCGAGACGCCGTCTCGCCGTTTCGATCCTGCCTTTCGCCCCGGCCACGCCGGGGCGTTTTGCCAGCAAGGGAATGCATCGCAAGATCAAATGACAATGATTTATATTGCTTTGATTGCATGCCATACTGTCGCCATCGCCATCGCGAACCCTATCCCCCATGCACGACTTCGATGAGTTGGCCGCCTTCGACGCGATCATGGCGTCGGGCAGCCTGACCAGCAGCGCGCGAAAGCTGGGCCTGGCCAAGTCGACCCTGAGTCGGCGTATCAGCCAGCTGGAGAGTCGGCTCGGCCAGCCCCTGCTGCGTCGCCAGGCCAACCGTCTGATTCCTACCGAGGCGGGGCTGTTGTTCCACGACTACTGTCGCGAGATGCTGCGCCTGGCCAGCCGCAGTCGCGAGGCGCTGGCCGACCTCTCCGAGGCGGTGCGCGGGCGCCTCACCCTGGGGGTGCACTGCGGGCTGGCGCGCAGCTGGGCGGCGGGGGTGGCGGAGGACTTCCTGGCACGCCATCCGGAGGTGGAGCTGACCCTGCAGGCGCGTGAACAAGCGGAGTGCTCGCCGGAGAGCCAGTGCGTGCAGGTGTGGCTGGGCGAGGTACCCACCGAGGCCGGCCTCAGGGCGGAGCCGCTGGGGCGCCTCTCGCGTCATCTTTATGCCAGCCCCGACTACCTGGCACGCCACGGGGCACCGGCACATCCCGAGGCACTCGCACACCATCCCTGGATCGACCTGCTGGGCACCACGCACGCGGGGCTGACGCTGCATCATTCCGAGCAGGGCGCCTTCTGTTTCCGTCCACCACGCTCACGGCTGCGGGTCGACCTGCCGGTGCTGCATGTGGATGCCATCGCCCGCGGCCAGGGCATCGGGGTGCTGCCGGAGTGGATCGTAGCCGCCCGCGAGGCCCACCATCCCGGCGAACTGGTGGCCTGCCTGCCCGCGTGGAGACCGATGCCGCTGGCGGTGACCCTGCTCTACCCCTACGGCCAGCGCCCGCGCCGGGTCGACGCCCTGCTCGACTGCCTGCGCCGGGCCGTGCCCGAGGCCTGGCGCCCCTGACATCGAGCGCTCGCCTTGCCAGGCCGGCCGCCGCTTCCGACAATAGTCACCCGCTCTTTACCTCAGGGACGACCGCATGCTTGCCGAACTCTTCGCCGTAATGGCCCCGGTGCTTACCGGCGCCGGCTTGGGCTATCTCTGGATCCGCCTGGGTCAGCCCTACCCGGTGGAGTTCGTCACCCGGCTGGTCTTCAATATCGGCACCCCGGCGCTGATCATCGCCTCGCTGGCCAATGCCGAGATCGATGCCGGCAACGTCGGCCGCACCATGCTCGCCGCCGCCCTGGTGATCACGGCCATGGCGGCTGCCACCCCGCTGATGGCACGCCTGCTGGGCAAGGAGTGGCGGGTAGTGCTCGCCCCCATGATGTACCCCAACACCGGCAACATGGGCCTGCCGGTGGTGCTCTACGCCTTCGGTAGTGCCGGTTTTGCCTACGGGATCACGGTGATGGTCACGGTGTCGCTGTTCCAGTTCACCGTAGGCTCGGTGATGGCCAGTCGGGACAACCCCCTGCGCACCCTGGTGCGAACCCCCACGGTCTACGCCATTGTCATCTCGCTGGCGCTGCTGCTTACCGATACCACCCTGCCGCGCTGGCTTGCCAATAGCGTCGACCTGATCTCGGGCTTCACCGTGCCGCTGATGCTGATCACCCTGGGGGTCTCGCTGGCCAGCATCCAGGTCCGCAGCCTCAAGTCCGGGGTCGGCTTCAGCCTGCTGCGCATTCCGGTGGCAGCGGCCCTGGCCTGGGGCATCGGTTCCCTGCTCGGCCTGCCGGCCATGGCCCAGGGCATCCTGGTGCTGCAGATGAGCATGCCAGTGGCGGTGTTCAACTACCTGTTCGCCCAGAAGGCGCGGCGCGAGCCGGAGTATGTGGCAAGCCTGGTGTTCTGCTCGACCCTGCTCTCGCTGCTCTACCTGCCGCTGCTGCTGGCCTGGCTGATGTAGCCCGAGCTGCGGTGGATGTCCGCCTGTCGATCTATGCTGGTGTGGAGATACCCGACAAGCCCCGCAAGGAGATGACCATGCCGGCCATGCTGCATAGAGTGACCACCGCCCTGCTCCTCGGCGGCCTGGGCCTGGGAGGCCTGCTCACGGCCAGCCTTTCCCAGGATAACCACGTCCAGGCCGCCGAGACGCTGGTCGAGCGGCTCGAGAGCGACCATCACGCCCTGCGCCTGGAGCGCATCGCCATGGGGCTCGAGCACCCCTGGTCGCTGGCCTTCCTGCCGGATGGCGACCTGCTGGTCAGTGAGCGCCCGGGGCGCCTGGCGCGCATCGACCAGGCGGGGGAGATCACTCGCCTCGCCGGTGTGCCAACGGTGAGCACCCGGGGCCAGGGCGGCCTGCTCGACCTCGCCCTGCATCCCGACTTCGGCGAGGAAGGCGGTGGCAATGACTGGCTCTACTTCACCTGGAGCCAGCCCGGCAACGGCGGCAGCGCCACCACCCTCTCCCGCGCCCGTCTGAGCGAGGACGCCCTCCTGGAGGTCGAGACGCTGTTTGTGCAGGACCGTTTCTCCGCCCCCGGGCGACACTACGGCTCGCGGCTGGCCTGGCTACCTGACGGCACCCTGCTGATGAGCATCGGCGACCGCGGCCGCGAACCGCCCCGGGCTCAGGATGGCGGCGACCATGCCGGCAGCGTGCTGCGCCTGACCGACAGCGGCGGCGTGCCCGAGGACAACCCCTTCGTGAATGACCCGGCAATGCTCGACGAGCTCTACACCCTGGGTAACCGAAACCCTCAGGGGCTCACGGTGGCCGCCGACGGCACCGCCTGGTCCACAGAGCATGGTCCGCGCACCGGCGACGAACTCAACCGACTGGTGGCCGGCGAGAACTACGGCTGGCCGGTGGTGAGCCGCGGTAACGACTACGCCACCAACCAGCCCATCGGCCGCGACAGCGCCCCGGGCATGCGTGACCCGCTGCATGTCTTCGAGGGGCGCTTCGCGCCCTCGGGCCTCACCGAGGTCACCGGCGAGACCTTCCCCGCTTGGCAGGGCCACCTGCTGGCCGGCGGCCTGGCCAGCGAGCGGCTGGTACGCCTGGCCCTGGATGGCGACGACGTGGTCGAGCGCGAGGTGATCCTCGAGGGCGAGATCGGCCGCATCCGCAACGTCCGCCAGGGCCGAGACGGGGCCCTCTACCTGCTCGAGGACTCCGCCCATGGCGCACTCTATCGGCTGACGCCGGTGGCTCCCTAGCGTAGCCTCGTCCTCCTCTTCCCTGCCCTGCTGCTGTTTTGCCTGGCGTTACCGCCAGGCTTTTTAATTTGAATGATCGTTCAAAAAAAAGTAGGGTATAGGACCTTTCGCAACCGTCAACGCTCCCGCATGCCAAAATAGGCGGCATCGGCCGGCACATGCTGCGCCGTTTGCATTACGCCAGGGACTGACAAGAAGGCAAATCAATGAATGAGAACCGAAACGTCAAGATTCGGGTTCGCAACCTGAGCAAGGTCTTCGGCAGCAATCCGAAGAAGGGGCTCGAACTGCGTGACCAGGGCCTCAAGCGCGCCGAGATTCACGAAAAGACCGGACAGACACTGGGACTCTCCAATATCGACTTCGATGTCTATGAAGGCGAGCTACTGGTGATCATGGGTCTCTCCGGTTCCGGCAAGTCGACCCTGATCCGCTGCCTAAACCGCCTGATCGAGCCTACCGAGGGCGAGATCGTCATCGACGACGAGAACATTCCCGAGCTCGATGACAAGGCACTGTTGGAGTGCCGCCGTCGCCACTTCTCGATGGTGTTCCAGAACTTCGCGCTCTTCCCCCACCGCACGGTGCAGCAGAACGCCGAATTCGGCCTGGAAATCCGCGGCGTGGACAAGGCCGAGCGCGCCGAGATCGCCCGCAAGGCGCTCAAGCAGGTGGGCCTGGACGGCTGGGAGGACTCCTACCCCAACCAGCTCTCCGGCGGCATGCAGCAGCGCGTGGGCCTGGCGCGGGCGCTGGCCAATGACTCCACGGTGCTGCTGATGGACGAGGCCTTCTCGGCGCTCGACCCGCTGATCCGCGGCGACATGCAGCAGGAGCTGCAGGAACTGCAGAGCCGGATGCAGAAGACCACGGTCTTCATCACCCACGACCTCGACGAGGCGCTCAACATCGCCGACCGCATCATCCTGCTCAAGGATGGCGAGATCGTGCAGATCGGCACCCCGGAGCAGATCCTGACCCACCCCGCCGACGACTATGTGAAGCGCTTCGTGGAAGGCGTGGACATGTCCAAGATCCTCACCGCCGAGCACGCCATGCGCAAGGTGCGCGCCGTGGCCCGCGAGGGCGACGGCCCGCGTACCACCCTGCGCAAGATGCACGAGCACAACCTCGACTCCATCTACGTCACCCGCCGCGACCGCACCCTGTTGGGCCTGCTCGAGGTGGATGCCGCGGAGCAGGCGGCCAGGCAGGGCGCCGACACCATCAGCGAGTCCATGACCCAGGACTTCCGCAAGGTGGGACCCCAGGAGCCGCTGCACAACCTCTTCGCCATGTTCAGCGAGAAGAGCTTCCCCATCGCCGTGGTCGATGACGACGAGCGCCTGCTCGGCGTAGTGGTCAAGGGCGCCGTGCTCGACCAGCTCGCCCAGGCCACCGAGGAGAGCTCCACGGCAGACGCAGACACCGATATCGCAGCGGCAGGAGAACAGTGATGGCGATCGAGATTCCAAGCATTCCGCTCGGCCAGTGGATCGAGGGTGGCCTCGACTGGCTGACCAGCGAGTACTCCATCGTGACCCGCGGCATCTCCCGGGTCACCCAGACCGGCATCGACGGCCTCAACGACGCCCTGATGTGGCTGCCGCCCTGGGGCCTGCTGCTGATCATCGTCGGCCTCTGCTGGTGGGTCGCCAACATGCGCCTGGCGATCGGCGCTGCCGCCGGCCTGGCCCTGATCTGGAACCTGGGCCTGTGGGACCCGATGATCGAGACGCTCACCCTGGTGGTGATCGCCACCCTGGTGGCGGTGGTGATCGCCCTGCCGGTAGGCATCGCCGCGGCGCTTTCCGAGCGACTCTACCGCGTGATCATGCCGGTGCTCGACTTCATGCAGACCATGCCGGCCTTCGTCTACCTGATCCCGGCGATTCCCTTCTTCGGCATCGGCTCGGTATCGGCGATCTTCGCCACGGTGATCTTCTCCATGCCGCCGGCGATCCGCTTCACGACCCTGGGCATCCGCCAGGTGCCGGGCGAGCTGATCGAGGCCGCCGACGCCTACGGTGCCACGCGTGGCCAGAAGCTGGTCAAGGTGCAGCTGCCGCTGTCGCTGCCCACGGTGATGGCGGGTATCAACCAGACCATCATGCTGGCCCTCTCCATGGTGGTGATCGCCGCCATGATCGGCGCCGACGGCCTGGGCAGCGAGGTGTGGCGTGCCATCCAGCGTCTGCGCCCGGGTGATGGCTTCGAGGCCGGCATCGCCGTGGTGATCCTGGCCATGCTGCTCGACCGCCTGACCCAGTCCCTGCGCAAGCAGCGCAAGTCCTGAGCCCGATGGCCGAAGGCTGCGTTGAGGGCCTCGGTTGAAAGCTCGAAAAGAAATCGCCAGAGTGTTGTTGTACATACTTGGAGGAAGGAACCACGATGAAGCATCTGCTTAACCGTCGCATCCGCCTCGCCGGCCTGGCACTGGCCACCGGCGCCGCCCTGACTGCCGGCGCCGCCCAGGCCCAGGACAAGGGCACCGTCCACCTGGCCTACGTCGAGTGGTCTTCCGAAGTGGCCTCGACCAACGTCATGCGCGCCGTGCTGGAGCAGGCCGGCTATGAGGTCGACATGACCTCTCTCTCCGCCGCTGCCATGTGGCAGGCCGTCTCCACCGGCGATGCCGACGCCCTGCTGGCGGGCTGGCTGCCCACCACCCATGAGGACTACTACGCCCAGCTCAAGGATCAACTTGTCGATACCGGGGTCAACCTGGACGGCACCAAGCTCGGCCTGGTGGTACCGAGCTACGTGGAAGCCGAGAGCATCGCGGAGCTCAACGAGTATGCCGACGACTTCGACGGCAAGATCGTGGGCATCGATCCGGGCGCCGGCATCATGCGCCTGACCGAGGACGTAATCGACGCCTACGAGCTCGATCTCGACCTGCAGACCGGTAGCGGCGCCACCATGAGCGCGGCTCTCAAGGCGGCCATCGATAACGAAGAGGCGATCGCCGTCACCGGCTGGACCCCGCACTGGATGTTCGCCCGCTGGGACCTCAAGTATCTCGAGGATCCCGAGAACGTCTATGGCGGCGCCGAGCAGATCCACACCATCGTGCGCCAGGGCCTCGAGGAGGATATGCCGGAGGCCTATGCCATCCTGGATGCCTTCGAGTGGACCGCAGAGGACATGGGCGAGGTCATGCTCATGAACCAGGAAGAGGACGCCGACCCCTACGAGAGCGCCAAGCAGTGGGTCGAGGAGAACCAGGAGCAGGTCCAGGAGTGGCTCGACGCCGCCAACTGATCCTGCTGACCCGCGGCGCTCGCCGCGCCTTCCCGGGGGAGCCACGCGAGTGGTTCCCCTGCTTCATGTCTGGCATGCCAGCTATGCTGTATCGCGCGGGCTCCTCGGAGCTCACCTGCGCCACTTTCATCATTGGTGTACAGTTCGCGTACAACAAGCGTGATGCGTTGAAGCACTGATCGCCAGAGAGCGACTACGCTTCGAGTGTCCCTTGCTGTATAGGACATGCTTGCTCAGGGCGCTGCCTCGCCCCTTCATCGCAACGACAAGGAGATGCCGTGATGTATCGCAAGATCATGGTGCCGATCGATCTCGCCCATATCGAGGTGATCGAGCCCGCCCTGCAGACGGTGGCCGACCTGGCCAAGCACTATGATGCCGAGGTCTGCTACGTGGGCATCACCTCCAGCACCCCGGGAAGCGTGGCACGCACCCCGGAGGAGTTCTCCCAGAAGCTGGAGGCCTTCGCCCAGAAGCGTGCCGCGGTACATGGCCAGCCGGTCAGCACCCACACCATCGTCAGCCCCGACCCCATCGCCGACCTCGACGACGACCTGATCGAGGCCATCGACAAGGTGGGTGCCGATCTGGTGGTGATGCCGACCCATCCGCCCAAGCATCTGGACGTGATCATGCCGTCCCACGGTGGCAAGGTGGCAACGCACACCAAGGCCTCGGTATTCCTGGTACGTCCGGGGGCAGGTGAATAACCGCTACGACACACAACTGCGTACATCGATAACCGCAAGGGAGACGTCTCGTGGCCAACCAGACCAACGATGACAAGCCCCAGGAGCCTCAGCAGGGCTCCGAGGGGATTCCGGCCCCGGAGGGGGCAGCCAACCTGATCGACACGGATTACGTGATCGGCCAGGACAACATCACCGCTTCCCCCATGGGGATCGACGTGGATCTGCACGGCAAGGTGTTCATGGTCTCGTCGATCGTGATCCTGCTGTTCGTGATCCTGACGCTGGCCATGCAGGCTCAGATGGAGCCGATCTTCAACAGCATGTTCAGCTTCCTGACCACCAAGCTGAGCTGGGTGTTCCTGCTCGGTGCCAACGTCTTCGTGATACTCGCGCTGGTGCTGATCTTCACCCCCATGGGCAAGGTGCGCATCGGCGGCGCCAAGGCCACGCCGGACTTCGGCTACCCAGGCTGGTTCGCGATGCTGTTCGCCGCCGGCATGGGCATCGGCCTGATGTTCTACGGCGTATCCGAGCCGCTGGGCCACTATGGCACCGCCTTCGGCGGCATCAGCATGGGCGAGGATGGCCTGCGTACCGACTGGGCGCCGCTGGGCGGTGCCGAGGGTGACCAGCAGGCCGCCATCTCGCTGGGCATGGCCGCTACCATCTTCCACTGGGGCCTGCACCCGTGGGGCGCCTACGCCATCGTGGGCCTGTCGCTGGCGATCTTCGCCTTCAACAAGGGCCTGCCGCTGACCATGCGCTCGATCTTCTACCCGGTGCTGGGTGAGCGTATCTGGGGCTGGCCGGGCCATCTGATCGATATCCTGGCGGTGTTTGCCACCCTGTTCGGTCTGGCTACCTCGCTGGGGCTGGGGGCGACCCAGGCCTCGGCCGGTCTCAACTACCTGTTCGGCATTCCCGACAACAACGTCACGCTGGTGCTGCTGATCCTGGGCATCACCGTCGTCGCCCTGGGCTCGATCATGCTCGGCGTCGACAAGGGCGTGCAGCGCCTGTCGCAGCTCAACATGGGCCTGGCCCTGCTGCTGCTGGTGTTCGTGATCGCCGTGGGCCCGACCCTGATGATCGCCACCGGCGTGCTCGAGAACCTGCTCGGCTATGTGAAGAACCTGCCGGCGCTCTCGATGCCCTTCGGACGCGAGGATGCCAACTTCAGCCAGGGCTGGACCGCCTTCTACTGGGCCTGGTGGATTGCCTGGTCACCCTTCGTCGGCATGTTCATCGCCCGTGTCAGCCGCGGCCGTACCGTGCGTGAATTCCTGATCGCCGTGCTGGTGGTGCCCACCCTGGCCTCGGTGGTATGGATGACCGCCTTCGGTACCACCGCCATCGACCAGGTGATCAGTTCCGGCATCTCCGAGGTGCAGGACGCCGCCCTGGAGCTGCAGCTGTTCACCATGCTGGAGTACCTGCCGCTGAGCGCCATCACCTCCTTCGTCGGCATCGTGCTGGTGATCGTGTTCTTCATCACCTCGTCGGACTCCGGTTCGCTGGTGATCGACTCCATCACCGCCGGCGGCAAGGTCGATGCACCCAAGCCCCAGCGCGTGTTCTGGGCGCTGATCGAAGGTGCCATCGCCATCGCCCTGCTGCTGGGTGGCGGCCTCGGCGCGCTGCAGACGGCGGCACTGACCACCGGCCTGCCCTTCACCCTGGTGCTGCTGGTGGGCTGCTATGCCATCGTCAAGGGACTGATGAGCGAGCCCAAGGCCAAGTAGATCGGCCCCAGGCTGGCAAGCAGCCAGCAAGACGCAGCGAGGCGGCCTTCGGGCCGCCTCGCTGCGTTATGGGTCGAGCTTATGGGCCGAGCCTTTGAACGGCGCTCGAGGTGCTCAGCTCCACAGTTCGCTTAGCGGGGTCTCCGCCGAGAAGCGACTGGCTACCTGGGCCTGCAGCAGCTCTGCGGTGGCCAGGGCATCCACCAGGGCGTGGTGCCCCTGGTAGGGGGGCAGGCCATAGCGCTCGCGACTCGCCTGCAGGCGGATCGATACCGGCGGGCGCCCCAGCCAGCGCCTGAAGCGCGCCCATAGCGACTGGCGGTAGAGCCGTGCCTCCAGCGACATGGTATCGATCACCGGAAACAGCAGCCCCTCCCCCAACCGATGCTTGAGGGCCGCATCGAAGAAGCCACGCTCGATATGCCGATAGTGAACCACCGCCAGTCGTCCCCGGAGCAGACCCAGCACCTCAGGCAGTACCTCGGCCAGGTCCGGGGCATTCTCCACCTCGTCATGGGTGATGTGGTGCAGGGTTACCGAAGTCGCGGTGAGCTCGCGATAGGGCTTGAGCACCCAGTAGCGCGCCTCGCGCAGCGGAATTCGCGCCAGGCTGAAGGGCACCATGCCGATGCTGACGATGGCATGGCGACGCGGGTCGAGGCCGGTGGTCTCGATATCCAGCGCCACCAGCGGCGCCTCGCCGATGGGCGTGTCGGCCGGCGGACAGCCGGTAGAAAAGAAGTCGGCCAGCAGTGGATGACTTACCCGGCCCGCGCGGTCGGCCAGATACTCCGGCCAGCCCGGTACCGCCTGCTGCCTGCGCCCCATGGCCATCCTAGCGCCTCCGCCGCTCGGCGGCGGGCGGCACAGGGTAGCGGAACTTGAGGAACTTCTGGGCGTTACTCAGCACCTGGAAGGCGTCCTTGAGGGTATGGCGCTCGCTGTCACTGACGTTCTCGGGTTCGATATTGTTGTCGGGTGTCCGCTCGTGCTGGATATCGATCACCTGGTGGCGTATCCGCGCCATGGTCAGGAACTCCAGCGCATGACGCAGCTTGGCACTCACGCCCTGGGCCAGCAGCTGGGTCTGGTCGATATCGTCGAGACGCTCGAAGCTGTTCTGGGCCCGGGAGCCGCAGGCCAGGGAGTGCACACGGATCAGGTCGGTGAGCGGTGCCGTGCCACGCCGCTTGAGGTTGATGGAGTTGTTGTGCTTGCCGTCCTTCTCCATCACGAAGGTGCGGAAGAAGCCCAGCGGCGGGGTACGATTCAGCGCATTGCGGGCCATGGCGGCCAGGAACAGTCGGCTCTGGGGAGCCTGGGTAGCGATCAGGTCCTGAAGCTGCTCGACGTAGGCGTTCTCCCCGAACACCGCATCCAGGTCGAAGAAGATCGAGCTGTGCAGCAGGCGCTCCGGCGTGGGATCGCGGATCCAATCCTGGAAGTAGCCCTTCCACACCGACAGCGGCTGGCGCCAGCGGGGATTGGTGGCCATGATGTCGCCCGTGCAGTAGCTGTAACCGCAGGCCGCCAGGCCATCGCTTACTCGCTTGGCCAGCGCCAGGAAGTAGTCGTCGTGGGCCTTCGGATCGAAGTCGTCCGATAGCACCAGGGCGTTGTCCTGGTCGGTGACCAGGGTCTGCTCGTTGCGCGCCATGGAGCCCATGGCCATGAAGCAGTAGGCCACCGGCGGCGGTCCCAGCTCCTCCTCGGCCAGCTCCAGCAGGCGGCGGGTGAAGCTGCGCCCGATGGTGGAGAGTGCGCTGCCGATCATCCGCGAGTCGGCACCGTCCTCCACCATGCGCACGAAGGCGGCACGCACGTCCGGCGCCAGCTTGGCCAGCCCCTCGGCGGTGGACTGGCTGTAGATATTGCTGACCAGGTAGAGGCTGGAGTGGGTCTCGTAGCGGATGATATCGGAGAGGTGCACGATGCCCACCGGGCTGCGGCGATGCATCACCGGCAGGTGGTGGATGTTATTGCGCAGCATGGTCAGCATCGCCTCGTGCACCGACTCGTCGGACTGGATCGCCACCAGCCGGTCACTCACCACCTCGCCGATGGGGGTATCGGGCGGTCGCCCCTCGGCCACCGTGCGGCGGAAGTCGCTGTCGGTGAGGATGCCGCGCACCTGCCAGGCGCGCTCCTCGCTGTCGCGGAAGGTATAGCGCGGGTTGTCGCTGGGGCTGTCCAGCACCAGCACCGCCGAGGCGCCGAAGTCGCTGATCTGGCCGGCCGCCGCCTGCAGCGTGGTGCGCGCCTCGAGCATCAGCGGATAACGAGTGAGCAGCTTGCGCACCCGAGTGATCATCATGTCGTTCTGCTGCTTCTGATGCTCCACCGCACTCTCGAGACGCGGGCGCTCCACCTCGACGAAATCGGCGAAGTGCTCATCCTCTTCACACAGGCGCTGGAACACGGCATCGGGGATGAAGTAGATCAGCGAGTCTTCCAGGGTGCGGATGGGGAAGCGCACCTTGTGGTTACGCAGCAGGCTGAAGTGGCCGAAGATCTCCCCCTCACCGCGACGATCGTAGAGCTCCCCGTTGCGGCGGCTCACCTCCACCGCGCCGCTGCGCACATAGCCCAGGACGTCAACCTCCTGGTCGGCGACGAAGATATCGCTGTCGGCGCGGTAGTAGGCTACCTCCACCTGGCCGGCGATCTCGTCGAGCAGCTCGTCGGAGAGCGCGTCGAAGGGCGGGAAGCGCCCCATATGCTGGCGAATCTCCAGCCATTCCACTTCCATGCGTCCTCTCCCGTCGCCGCCCATTTTCGCCAAGTCTGGAAGCTTGCCGAGTCGCTGTAAAGCGCCTTGAACTCCCTACGAAAACGGCCACCCCGGAGGGTGGCCGTCGAATGCCGATGGGAGTCGGTGTCGGGTCAGGAGCGGCTTACGACTGAGCCATCTCCTGGACACGCTGCATCAGCTCGGGATTCTGCTGGATGGCCTGGCCAATGGCGTTGAAGGTATCCACGTCGAGGCCGCTCTCCTCGACCACCTTGACCATCTCCTCGTTGGCCTCCATGCGTACTTCCTGCTGGGCGTCTTCGCCTTCGGCGGACTGCAGGCGCTCGGTGTACTCCTGGGACAGCACCGCGATCTCCTTGGAGGCATCGGCGAACTGCTGGAGCTGGGCATCGGAGAAGTCCTGGGCCGGGGCGGCGGCCTGGGTCTGCTCGGCGGCATTGGCTGCAGAGTCCTCCTGGGCGTGTGCGGTGGCCGACATCAGGCCAGCGCTGAGCAGGGCGGCGGAGAACAGGGCAGTCATGCGTTTCATAGATACCTCCAGGGATATTGCATCATGTATGTGCCCCCCTGTGACGACCTGCGTCCCGGGGAGTTCAGATCGTTTTGTGTTGGAATGTAACGAGAGCGACCGCAGGCGCCCTCTTTTGCGTGGCAGAACCCATCAGCCGTAGGCCAGGTTGGGCAACCAGGTGACCAACGCCGGGAACAGGATCACCAACAGCAGTCCCAGCGCCTGGATCCCCAGGAAGGGGAAGGAGGAGCGGAAGATCTGCGCCATAGTGATATGCGGCGGACACACCCCCTTGATATAGAAGAGCGCATAGCCGAACGGCGGGCTGAGGAAGGACATCTGCATGTTGACCAGGTAGATGACACCGAACCACAGCGAGACATCGGCCGGGTCGACGCCGGGCAGGCCGAACACGCCATCGAAGGTGAGTCCCTTGATCAGCGGCACGAAGATCGGCACCGCCAGCAGCAGGATGCCCACCCAGTCCAGGAACATGCCCAGCGCCACCAGCAGCACCATCATCAGCGCCAGCACCGCGTAGGGGCCGAGGCCCGCACCGGAGATCAGCTCCTGCACGAAGGTCTGGCCACCCTGAAGGATGTAGAAGCCGACGAAGATGCTGGCACCGAAGATGATCCACATCACCATCGCCGAGGCGACCAGGGTGGTCATGCAGGCCGCGTGCAGGTTGGGCCAGGTAAGGCGTTTGTGCATCGCGGCCACCACCAGGGCGCCGAAGGTGCCGATGCCGGCCGCCTCCACCGGCGTGGCGATGCCGGTGAAGATGATACCCAGCACCAGCACCACCAGCACGATGGGCGCCAGCATGTTGCGCAGCAGGCGCAGCTTCTCCTTCATGTCGACGCGGTCCTCGACCGGCATCGGCGGCGCCATGTTGATGTTGAGGGTGCCGCGCATCCAGCAGTAGAAGCCGTACATGAAGGCCAGCAGCAGGCCGGGCAGCAGCGAACCGAGATAGAGCTCGCCCACCGACTGCTGGGCGATGACGCCGTAGATGATGGCCAGTATCGAGGGCGGAATCAGGATGCCCAGGGTGCCGCCGGCCATGATCGAGCCGATGGCGATCTCCGGATCGTAGTTGCGCTTGAGCATCGCCGGCAGGGCGATCAGGCCCATGGTCACCACCGCGGCGCCGATCACGCCGACCATGGCGGCCAGCAGCGTGGAGGCGATGACGGTGGCGATCGCCAGGCCCGCCTTGAGGCCGCCCATCCACTTGTAGACGACGTCGAACAGCTCCTCGATGATCCCCGCCTTCTCCAGCACCGAGGCCATGAAGATGAACAGCGGGATGGCCGAGAGCTGGTAGTTGGTCATCATCGGGAAGATGCGCGACGGCATCAGGTTGAGCATGTTCTGATCGCCCACCAGATAGAGGAAGGCCACGCCCAGGCCACCGGTGACGAAGGCCAGCGGCAGGCCCGCCACCAGCACCACCATCAGGGTGCCGAACATCACCAGCGTCAGGCCGCCGATGCCCACTCCACTCAGGATGTTCTCGAGACTGCCGGCCAGGCTCTCGTAGTCGGTGGTGGCGATATTGACCATCTCGAACAGGGTCCACGCCGCCAGCACCACGCCGAGGGCCACCAGCAGGTTGGGGAAGCCCTGCCCCCGCTCGTCCCGAGCACGATGGTGACGGAAGGACTGGACGTCACGGATCAGCTGAGCGATGCCCTGCAACAACAGCAGCAGTGCGCCGAAGAACAGCATGAACTTCACCGGGTAGTACTGCACCGCCCATTCGGTGAAGGAGACCTCGTTGGCGTAGCTCGAGCCGAAGAAGAGCTGGTCGCTCACCGACTGGGAGAAGAATTTCCAGCCGGTCACCAGCAGGGCCAGGGTGAAGATGAAGAAGAACACCGAGGTCAGCAGGTCCAGGGCCGCCTTGGTCAGCGGCCGGGCACGCTGGTAGAGGATGTCCACGCGCACGTGGCCGCCCTCGCGCAGGGCGAAGGCGCCCGCCATCAGGTACTGCATGCCGAACATCAGGGTCATCGACTCGTGGGCCCAGTTGGTCGGCGAGTTGAAGGCGTAGCGCATCAGCACTTCGTAAGCGAACACGAAGGGCGCGACCAGCGACCAGTAGGCCACGTAGCGGCCGAAGAAGCCTGAAATGCGGTCGATGACCAGGGTAAACAGGTTGCCCGGGGGCTGGAAGCCGACCTCGACCTCCTCGCCGGCGGGCACCTCGGCGATCTCGCCTCCGTCGATGCTACCGCCGCGGCGGAAGCTGCGATCGACGAAGAACATGACCACCAGGGGCAGGAAAATCAGCACCGACCAGTAGAGCCAGTGGGGCAGAATGAAATTGATCTCGAAATTCATGAAAACTCCTCCGCGGTGCCATCACCTCCCGGCGATGGCGACGGATCATCGAGCCGACGGGATGCGGGGTTGAGAGTTATGCCCTAGGCAAGCCGGGTGCTGCGGCCCTCGGCGCACAACACCCGGCAGGGTCGAGCAGGAAGGTCAGACGTTGAGTTCGTAATCCTTGATGTCGTCCGGGGTGATCAACGCCACCGCAGGGTCCATCATGGTGTCGAGGTGCGCCTTGAAGAGCCGCGCGGCATCCGGGTCCTTGTTGGCCCACTTGAACCACAGCGGGATGGCGACTTCGCGGAAGCGGGTGGCGTCCTCCTCGGAGAGGTGGATGATCTCGACGCCCTTCTCGCGGTACTTGGGCCAGGCCTCGGCGTTGGCCTTCTGGATCGCGGCGTAGTGTTCGCGGGAGTAGCCGGCAACCAGGTCGTGCATCAGGTCCTGGGTCTGGGAGGACATGCGCTCGTAGACGCGGCGGTTGACGGCGATATCCATGAGGTCGACGGACTGGTGCAGACAGGGCGTGGAGGGCGGGCCCATGATGATGTAGTCGGCCACCTGCCAGAAGCCCAGCTCGTAGTTGACCGCGGCACCGGTGAAGTCGGCGGCATCGATGGTGCCCTTCTCCAGGGCCGGATAGACCTCGGAGCCCGGCAGCAGGGTGGTACGCGCGCCCATGGCGGCGAAGGTCTCGGCGACGATGCCGCCCGGCATGCGGATCTTGACGCCATCGAAGTCGTCGAAGCTGCGCAGCGGCACCTTGGAGTGGATCAGGTTGAGGTCGTGGTGGACGTAGCCCAGCAGCTCCTGGCCCTGCTTGCGGTAGAGGTCCTTGGCGATGTCAAAGCCGCCGTAGGCACCGAACATCATGTCCCACTGGTGGGGCAGCGAGAGGCCCATGGGAAAGGCGGTGAGGAATACGCCGGCGGGCATCTTGCCGGGCCAGTAGACGGTGAACCAGTTCTGGCCGTCGAGTACGCCGTTGCGCACGGCATCGGCGACCTCGAAGGCACCAGCCACGGCACCGGCCGGAAAGGGCTCGATACTTACCTCGCCGCTGGTCGCTTCGACGACGCCCTTGGCCCAGGCTTCGAAGGTGCGGTAGCCGACGGTGCCCGGCTGCCAGGAGGACTGCATGCGGATGCGGATGCCCTCCTGAGCCTGGACGTTGCCGATCCAGGGCGCCGCCACGGCGGCGGCGGAACCGACCGCGGCGGCCTTGAGGAAGCGGCGGCGGGCGGGCTCGCGACGAGCCGTGGCCTCTTCGCCGGGGGACGTGATGATGCGTGACGGCTGCTTGTCGTCTTGCATGACATGAACTCCAGATGGCGGCGGTCGGCTCCTCTCGGGATGACGACCGGATCTTGTTGTTGTCTTCCCTGGGTCGGCAAGTCGTTCGCGGGCAGCTCAGCGGCCTGGAACGACAGCGTGTTCGACTCCATCGAACACGGACAGTGAGGGCGCGAGGGGCGCCTCCCCTGAGAAAACTAGCGAAAACCCAACGCCCAGCCAACGTACTGATTCAACGGACTCCTGATCGCCGACGTCGTACCACTGTGCCGATATGAGATACAAGGCCATGTAAAATATGGAAAAAAACTGGTCTGACCAGTTAGCCAATCGACATTGGCTATACGACCAAAGCACGAGCGGGGGCGGGTCATCCGACACATCTTGTCCCGGCAGAGCGACGGCGGCCGGTTGGCAAGGGATTAACCAGAGGCCATGATGCGGGCTTTGCCTCGCAAGGATGCCTCTATGGACTCACTCGCCCCCCACCGGCTCTGGCTGGCCATCATGCCGCTGCTGTTCGTGGCACTGTGGAGCACCGGCTTCATCGGCGCCAAGTTCGGCCTGCCCTATGCCGAGCCCTTCACCTTCCTGTTCATCCGCTTCGCCCTGACACTGGCGCTGCTGGTGCCCCTGGCCCACTGGCTCTCCGGCGAGTGGCCCAGGGGACCCGCGCTATGGGGGCATATCGCCGTCTCCGGTCTGCTGGTGCACGGAGCCTATCTGGGAGGCGTGTTCTACGGCATCTACCTGGGCATGCCGGCGGGGCTCGCCTCGCTGCTGGTGGGACTGCAGCCGTTGCTGACGGCGGGGCTGGCCGGGCCGCTGCTCGGGGAGCGGCTGGCGATGCGTCAATGGCTGGGCCTGGCGCTGGGGCTGGCCGGGGTGATCCTGGTGCTGGGGGGCAAGCTCGACCCGGGGGAGAGCCTGTTCCAGGGCTTCGGCCTGGGGGCGCTGGGCGCGGTGCTTGTGGCGCTGCTGGGCATCTCCGGCGGCACGCTCTACCAGAAGCGCTACTGCACCGGAATGCCGCTGCTCTCCGGCACCGTGGTGCAGTATCTGGCGGCGGCGACCCTGCTGGGCCTGGGTGCCCTGCTGTTCGAGGAGCGCGATGTCGAATGGTCCGCCACCTTCGCCATGACCCTGGGGTGGCTGGTGCTGGTGCTCTCGATCAGTGCCATCCTGCTGCTGATGGCACTGATCAAGCGCGGCGAGGCCTCGCGGGTGGCGAGCCTCTTCTATCTGGTACCGCCGGTCACCGCCCTGCAGGCGTGGTGGCTGTTCGACGAGGCACTGCCGCCAGTTTCGCTTCTGGGCATGGCCATCGCCATCGCCGGGGTGGTGCTGGTGGTCAGGACACCGCCGGCGACAGCCGACAGGCGGCGTACTTGAACTCCGGGATCTTGCCGAAGGGATCCAGCGCCGGGTTGGTCAGCAGGTTGGCCGCCGCCTCCACGAAAGCGAAGGGCACGAACACCATGCCCTCGGGCATCCGCGGATCGGCCCGTGCCACGAGGGTGATCGTTCCGCGCCGGGTGGCGATGGTGATCGATTCCCCCGGGGCCACGCCCAGGCGCCCCAGCTCCGCGGGTGCCAGGCTGGCGGCGGCCTCTGGCTCCAGGTCGTCGAGCACCCGACTGCGACGGGTCATGGCGCCGGTGTGCCAGTGCTCGAGCAGGCGCCCGGTGGTCAATACCGTCGGGTAGTCGGCGTCCACCGGCTCGTCCGGCGGCAGCGGTCGGGTGGGCGAGAACTTCGCCCGCCCGCCGGCGCGCGGGAAGGCATCGGAGAACACCACGTCCGCTCCCGGGGCATCGTCCGCCGGGCACGGATAGGTCACCGAGCCCTCGTCCTCGAGGCGCTCCCAGCTGATGTGGTCCAGCGAGTGCATTCCCTGCTTCATCTCCGCGAACACCTCCCGCGGGTGGGCATAGTCCCAGACCAGGCCGAAGCGCCGGGCGATCTCCTGGATGATCCACCAGTCGGGTTTCGCCTCTCCCGGCGGCGCCACGGCGGCGCGTCCCAGCTGCACCTGGCGATTGGTGTTGGTCACCGTGCCCTCCTTCTCGGGCCAGGCACTGGCCGGCAGGATGACGTCGGCAAACTGGGCGGTCTCGGTGACGAAGAGGTCCTGCACCACCAGGTGCTCCAGGGCCGCCAGGGCCTGCCGGGCGTGATGGAGGTCGGGGTCGGACATCGCCGGGTTCTCGCCGAGGATATACATCCCCTTGATGGTTCCGGCCAGGATGGCGTCCATGATCTCCACCACGGTCAGTCCCGGCGTCGCGTCGAGGGGCGTATTCCACAGCTCCTCGAAGGCAGCGCGCAGCTGGGCATCGCCCACCGGCTGGTAGTCGGGCAGCACCATGGGGATCAGGCCGGCATCCGAGGCGCCCTGGACGTTGTTCTGCCCGCGCAGCGGGTGCAGGCCGGTACCCGGGCGACCGGTGTGGCCACAGGCCAGGGCCAGCGAGATCAGGCAACGGGCGTTGTCGGTGCCGTGAACATGCTGGGAGATGCCCATGCCCCAGAAGATCATCGCCCGCTCGGCCCCGGCATAGGCCCGGGCGAGCTCGCGAACCGTCCCGGGGTCCACGCCGCACAGCGGCGCCATGGCCTCCGGGGTCATGTCGACCACGCTGGTCGCCAGCGCCTCGAAGCCCTCGGTGTGGGCGTCGATATAGGCCGGGTCATACAGCTTTTCGGCCACGATGACATGGAGCATGGCGTTGTAGAGCGCCACGTCACCGCCGGGGGTGAAGCGCACGCTGCGCCAGGCGTAGGCGTCCAGCGCCTGGCCACGAGGGTCGAGGATGATCAGCCGGGTGCCGTTTCTCGCCGCCTGCTTGAAGTAGGTGGCAGCCACCGGGTGGTTCACCGCCGGATTGCAGCCGGTGAGGATCACCACATCGGCCTGAAGCGCCTGCATGAACGACGCCGTGACCGCCCCTGAGCCCAGACACTCCATCAGCGCCGCCACGGAGCTGGCATGGCAGAGCCGCGTGCAGTGATCGACATGGTTGGAACCGAAGCCGGTGCGCACCAGCTTCTGGAACAGCCAGGCCTCCTCGTTGGAGCACTTGGCGCTGCCGAAGCCGGCCAGCGCATCGGGGCCGTGGGCCGCCTTGAGTCCGGTGAGCCCGTTCGCGGCGAGATCCAGCGCTTCCTCCCAGCTCGCCTCGCGGAAGTGGGTCAGTGGGTTGGCGGGATCGAAGCCGGGATCCATGCCCTTGGGCGCTCCCTCGCGGCGGATCAGCGGTCGGGTCAGCCGGGCCGGATGGTTGGGGTAGTCGAAGCCGAAGCGCCCCTTGACGCACAGCCGGCCCTGGTTGGAGGGCCCATTGCGGCCCTCCACGAAGAGGATCTGTTCATCCTTGACGTGGTAGGTGAGCTGGCAGCCCACGCCGCAGTAGGGGCAGATGGAATCGACCGTGCGGTCAGCCACGGCGGAGTCGCCGCGACCTGCCTCATCGATCAGGGTCGCGGGCATCAGCGCCCCGGTGGGGCAGGCCTGGACGCACTCGCCGCAGGCCACACAGGTGCTCTCCCCCATGGGGTCGTCGAAGTCGAAGACGATCTTGGCCGCCGCCCCGCGATGCGCCAGGCCGATGACATCGTTGCCCTGCACCTCGCGGCAGGCGCGCACGCAGAGGCCGCACTCGATACAGGCGTCGAGGTTGACGTTCATGGCCGAGTGGGTGGCGTCATGGCCGTCGGCATGGGGCAGCGTTGCCGAGCGTGCGGCGACATGGTGCACCGTGGGCGCCTCGCGCTCCGTCCGGGACGGCAGGTGCTGACGCACCGCACCGACGTCGATGGCCAGCCGGTCGGCCATGGCCCAGAGGTGACTCGAGCGGTCGGGGCCGGCATCGCGTTCGGGCTGGTCGGCGAGCAGCAGTTCCATGACCCCCTCACGCGCCTCCCGGGCGCGCTCGGAGCCGGCGCTCTTCACCACCATGCCCGGGGCCGCCTCGCGGATACAGCTTGCGGCGAGTACCCGCTCGCCCTCGATCTCCACCATGCAGGCGCGGCAGTTGCCGTCGGAGCGGTAGCCGGGGGCATCCTTGAAGCAGAGGTGGGGGATGGTCTCGCCGGCGCGCCTGGCCACCTGCCACAGGGTCTCGCCGGGACGCGCGCTGACCTCGACGCCATCCAGGGTCAGGGTGAAGCTGTCGTTGCTGCTGGAGTCACTCATCTCGACCTCCCTACCCTTTCGCGATCAGGTGCCGGGCTTCGAGCTCACCGCGGAAATCGCGCAGCAGGCTCGTCACCGGATTGGGCGCCGCCTGGCCCAGGCCGCAGATGGAGGCATCCGCCATCACCCGGGCGAGACGCTCGAGCTGCTCGACATCCCACTCATCGCGTTCGAGCAGGGTGAGCATCTTCTCGGTGCCCACCCGGCAGGGCGTGCACTGTCCGCAGGACTCGTCGGCGAAGAAGCCCAGCAGGTTGGTCGCTACCGCCTTCAGATCATCCTGGTCCGAGAGCACGATGATCGCCGCCGAGCCGATAAAGCAGCCGTGCTCCTGCAGGGTATCGAAATCCAGCGGGATGTCCGCCTTGCTGGCGGGGAGGATGCCACCGGAGGCACCGCCGGGCAGGTAGCCGACGAGGCGATGCCCCTCGGCCATGCCGCCGCAGTACTCCTCGATCAGCTCGGCGAGCGTGATCCCCGCCGGGGCCAGGTGCACCCCGGGCCGGGCAACCCGCCCGGAGACCGAAAAGCTGCGCAGGCCATGGCGCCCGTGGCGCCCCTGGGCGGCAAACCAGTCGGCACCCTGCTCCCAGATCCGCGGAACCCAGTAGACGGTCTCGACATTGTTGACCAGGGTGGGCCGGCCAAAGAGCCCGCGCTGTGCCACGAAGGGCGGGCGATGGCGCGGCTTGCCGGGCTTGCCCTCCAGGGATTCGATCAGCGCCGACTCCTCGCCACAGATATAGGCACCGGCCCCCCGGCGCAGCACGATATAGCCCGGCGGTACGAGGCCTCCGGCCTCGAGCTCGGCGATGGCCTCGGTGAGCACCCGATGCAGGCCGGGATACTCGTCGCGCAGGTAGATATAGAGGGCCTCCGCCTCCACCGCCCAGGCGCCCACCAGGGCCCCTTCCAGGAAGCGATGCGGCTCATGCTCGAGATAGTGGCGGTCCTTGAAGGTACCGGGCTCCCCCTCGTCGGCGTTGATCACCGCATAGCGGGGTCCGGGCTCGGCGCGCACCGCCTGCCACTTCCTGAAGATCGGGAAGCCGGCACCACCCAGGCCACGCAGCCCGGCATGCTCGAAGGCCTCGCAGAGCGCCGCGAAGTCCACCTCGCCGGCCTGGCATGCGGCCAGCAGCCGATAGCCACCCGCGGCGCGGTAGTCGGCCAGGCGCTGCCAGAGGATCGCC
Source organism: Halomonas sp. G15 (assembly GCF_021282295.1). NCBI lineage: Bacteria > Pseudomonadati > Pseudomonadota > Gammaproteobacteria > Oceanospirillales > Halomonadaceae > Halomonas > Halomonas sp. G15. Next base: position 33,134 of record NZ_JAJSPA010000025.1, read on the forward strand.
TCGGGGTGGAAGTGGCCGGTATCCACCACCGCCTCGACCCCCTCCGCGGTGGCGTAACGGACGTGCAGGTGGCCCACCTGGGCCACCGGCGCACTGTCGCAGCGCCCCATGCACGGCGCCCGCAGCACCCGCACCGCCTCGGGGTCGGCACCGGACGCGAGCCGCTCGTGCAGCGCCTCGGCGCCGGCCAGGCGACAGGAGAGCGAGTCGCACACCCGCACGGTGAGTGCCGGCGGCGGCGCCTGGTCGTCGTGGACCACGTCGAAGTGGGCATAGAAGGTGGCGGTCTCGTAGATAGCCGCCATGGGCAGGGCCATGTAGCTGGCCAGCGCCCGCAACTCCGCCATGGCCAGGTGGCCGTGGGCGTCCTGGAGGACGTGGAGGTGCTCGATCAGCCGGTCGCGGCGACGCAGCGCCGGATCGGCACGCTCGTCGCCGAGCAGGGCGCGCAGCCCGCTCAGCGCCAGCGGTGCCAGCTCGCGGCCACGCGACTGACCGCGGCGGCGTGCTCGTTGGGGGCTGGTGGTATCGTGCATGGCGGCCTCGCTATTCTGCTCTTGTCATTGTGGCTGTAATGCGGGCGATCATGCTCGCCGTAAGCTTCGCCTAGAAATTCTGCAGGTAGGCGACGCCTCCCAGGTTGCTCATCTGCCGGCGGATCCAGGCGCTGCGTTGGACCACCCCGGGAGAAGGCCGAGCGGCATCGCGACCCCGCGGGTCGGGCAGGATCGCCGCCAGGCGGCTGGCCTGGGCCGCGCTGAGCCGCTCGGCGGAGACGCCGAAGTAGTGCTGGGCCGCTGCCTCCAGGCCGAACACGCCGCTATCCCACTCGGCGATATTGAGGTAGACCTCGAGGATGCGCTGCTTGGGCCACAGGGCCTCGATCAGCAGGGTAAACCACGCCTCGAAGCCCTTGCGCACCCAGCTGCGCCCGGTCCACAGGAAGAGGTTCTTGGCGGTCTGCTGGCTGAGGGTGCTGGCCCCGCGCAGCCGACCACCGTTGCGGCTCGCCTGCCAGGCACGACGAATCTCCACCAGGTCGAAGCCGTGGTGCTCCAGGAAGCGCTGGTCCTCGGCGGCGATCACCGCCAGCTTGGCGTGGTCAGAGAGCGCCTCCCAGGGTCGCCAGCGGTGCTGGATGTCGATGGGTTCCCGGGACACCCAGGAGTGCACCTTGCGCTCCACCATCACCATGGAACCGAATACCGGGGCCTGGCGGAACAGCAGCACCAGCAGCACCGAGAGCACCACGAAGCCCAGGCACGCTCTCCACAGCCAGCCCCATAGTCTGCGTCTCCACCTGGCGATCATCGCCGACCTCGTCGCATGCGTCTCTCCCCTCGTCCCGGGCCCTGATCACGGCCCCACAGCCCTCATGCGGCCAGTATAGGGCCCCGGTCGCCTCGACGGGAGGCAGCTGCCTCAGCGCTTCTTGTGCAGTCGCTCGGCGTGGTAGCGCAGGTGATCCTCGATAAAGGAGGCAATGAAGTAGTAGCTGTGATCGTATCCCGGCTGACGGCGCAGGGTCAGCGGATGGTCGTGCTCGGCACACACCGCCTCGAGACGCTCGGGCTTGAGCTGCTCCTCGAGGAAGTCATCCGCCTCGCCCTGGTCGATGAACAGCGGCTGGCTGGAGGCGCCACGGGCTACCAGTTCACAGGCGTCGTACTGGGTCCACTTGCCGCGGTCATCGCCGAGATAGCTCGAGAAGGCCTTCTGCCCCCAGGGGCACTCGGAGGGGTTGACGACCGGCGCGAAGGCCGACACCGAGCGATAGTGGCCCGGCCGACGCAGCGCCGCCACCAGTGCACCGTGACCGCCCATGGAGTGGCCGCTGATCGATTCGCGACCGTTGACCGGGAAGTGCTGGCGCACCACCGAGGGCAGCTCTTCGGTCACATAGTCATACATGCGGTAGTGACGCTTCCAGGGCTCCTGGGTGGCGTTGACATAGAAGCCGGCGCCGGAGCCGAAGTCATAGCTGTCATGCTCACCCGGCAAGTCGGTGCCCCGCGGGCTGGTGTCGGGGCAGATGATGGCGATGCCAAGCTCCGCGGCGAGGCGCTGGGCCCCGGCCTTCTGCATGAAGTTCTCGTCGCTGCAGGTGAGCCCGGAGAGCCACCACAGCAGCGGCACCCGCTGGGTCTCGGCCTGGGGCGGCAGGTAGATGGCGAACACCATCTCGCAGTCCAGCGCCCGGGAGCGGTGGCGGTAGCGTTTGTGCCAGCCGCCGAAGCTCTTGTTGGCCGATACCAGCTCGAGGTTCTCAGTCATGGTCATCGAGGTGTCTCCTGAAGGCCGGGGAGTCCCCGGCCTGCACTTGGCGGAAAGGGCGCGGGCAAGTATCGGTCAATAGTGAAGCACGGTGCGGATGCTCTCACCCCGGTGCAGCAGCTCGAAGGCCTCGTTGATCTTCTCGAAGGGCATGTCGTGGGTGATGAAGTCGTCGATATTGATCTCGCCGTTCATGTACTGCTCCACGTAGCCCGGCAGCTCCGAGCGGCCCTTCACGCCGCCGAAGGCGGAGCCCTTCCAGACCCGACCGGTGACCAGCTGGAACGGACGGGTGCTGATCTCCTCGCCGGCACCGGCCACGCCGATGATCACCGACTCGCCCCAGCCCTTGTGACAGCACTCCAGCGCCGAGCGCATGACGTTCACGTTGCCGATGCACTCAAAGGAGTAGTCGACGCCGCCATCGGTCATGTCGACGATCACCTCCTGGATACTGGAAGAGTGATCCTTGGGATTGACGAAGTCCGTGGCGCCGAACTGCTCGGCTAGCTTGAACTTCTCGGGGTTGACGTCGATGGCGATGATGCGGCTGGCCTTGGCCATTACTGCGCCCTGGATCACCGCCAGGCCGATGGCGCCCATGCCGAACACGGCAACGGTGGAGCCCGGCTCGACCTTGGCGGTATTCATCACCGCGCCGATACCGGTGGTCACGCCACAGCCCAGCAGGCAGATCTTGTCCAGCGGCGCCTCCTTGGAGACCACCGCCAGGGAGACTTCAGGCAGCACGGTATACTCACTGAAGGTGGAGCAGCCCATATAATGGTGCAGCATCTTGCCGTCCAGCGAGAAGCGTGACGTGCCATCGGGCATCAGACCCTGGCCCTGGGTGGCGCGTACCGAGCTGCACAGGTTGGTCTTGCCGGAGAGACAGAACTTGCACTTGCCGCACTCGGCGGTATACAGCGGGATGACATGGTCCCCGGGACGCACGCTGGTGACGCCTTCGCCCACCTCCTCGACGATGCCGGCGCCCTCATGGCCCAGCACCGAGGGGAACAGACCCTCGGGGTCGGCACCCGAGAGGGTAAAGGCATCGGTGTGACAGACGCTGGTGGCGGCCATGCGCACCAGCACCTCACCGGCCTTGGGGCCCTCGACATCGATCTCGACCAGCTCCAGAGGCTTGCCCACTTCCAGGGCAACGGCGGCGCGTGATTTCATATTCGTTCTCCTCGCTTGGGAAAGTTCAGATACAGTCTAGGCTATAAACCGAACCGGTATAAACCGCACCAAAGGCATTACATTATTGCCACACAGCAACAATCTTGCATTCTTCAGGAGAGTCCATGCAGCGCTGGGATCGTATCGAAGCCTTCGTCGAGGTGGTGCGGCTGGGTACCTTTGCGGCGGCCGCGCGGGAGCTGTCGGTCTCCAACTCCCACGTCAGCCGGCTGGTGGCCCAGCTCGAGCAGCAACTGGGCACTGCCCTGCTCTACCGCACCACGCGCCAGATCCATCTGACCGACGCCGGCACCCTCTACTACCGCCAGTGCCGCCAGCTGTTCGACGGCTTCCGCGAGGCCGAGGCGGCGATCGGTGATCTCCAGGACCGCCCCCGGGGAAGGCTCTCCCTGACCTCGGCCACCACCTTCGGTGAGCGCTTCATCGCGCCGCTGGTCAACGACTTCCTGCTCGAACACCCTCAGCTGGAGGTGCGCATGCACTTCACCAACCGCCAGGTGGATATCATCGACGAGGGGTTCGATGTGGCGATCCGCATGGGCCGCCTGGAGGACTCGAGCCTGGTGGCCAGGCGACTGTGCGAACGCCGCGAGTATGTGGTCGGCGCCCCGGCCTACTTCGAGCATATCTCCCAGCCCCATGCCCTGGCCGAGCTTTCCCGCCACCGCTGCCTGGTCGGCAGTCGTGACCATTGGCGCTTCGCGGTGGATGGCGTGCGTCGCGAGGTACGCGTCAGTGGCTCGTGGCGAGCCAACTCGGGGCCTGCGCTGCTCGATGCCGCCCTCAAGGGGCTGGGGCTGGCCCAGCTGCCCGACTACTACGTGGAGGAGCATCTGGCGAGCGGCGCCCTGATCTCGGTGCTCGACGCCTATCGCCACGACGACACGGCGGTCTGGGCGGTCTTCCCCCGCCACCGCCAGCGCTCGCCCAAGCTGCAGCGCTTTCTCGACCACCTGGTGGCCTACCTGCCGCAACGCCTGTCCAGCGCGCATTGAAAAGGCGCCCCGCGAGGCGCCGTAAGTCATCGTATAAGCTCATCGCAGGAACCGGGGTTCACTTGAAGTTCTTGCGCACCATCTTCTGGATCTCGCCGACGATGCCGCTGCGGAAGCTCAGCACACAGATCACGAAGATGGCGCCGAGGATCACGCTGACCCAGTTGCCGAGCGGCGACTGTGCCAGCTGGGTCTGCAGGCTGACCACCACGCCGGCACCCACCAGGGGGCCAAACAGCGTGCCCACACCGCCCAGCAGGGTCATAAGGATCACCTCGCCGGACATGTGCCAGTGGGCATCGGTCAGCGAGGCGAGCTGGAAGACCACGGTCTTGGTGGAGCCCGCCAGGCCCGCCAGGCCCGCCGAGAGCACGAAGGCCACCAGCTTGTAGGCATCCACGTTGTAGCCCAGCGACACGGCGCGCGGCTCGTTCTCGCGGATCGCCTTGAGCACCTGGCCGTAGGGCGAGTGCACGGCGCGCTGGATGATGGCGAAACCGATCACGAACACCGCCAGCACGAAGTAGTACATGTTGAGGTTGCTGTCGAGGCTGATCAGCCCGAACAGCGCGCCCCGCGGCACCCCGTGCAGGCCATCCTCGCCGCCGGTGAAGGGCGCCTGGACGAAGAAGAAGAACATCATCTGCGCCAGGGCCAGGGTCACCATGGCGAAGTAGATGCCCTGGCGGCGGATCGCCAGGGCGCCGAACAGGGTGCCCAGCACCACGGCGGCGAAGGTGCCGATCAGGATACCCAGCTCGGGGGTCAGCCCCGGGTAGCTGGCCAGCATGATGCCGGTGAAGTAACCGCCGGTGGCCAGGAAGGCGGCGTGCCCGAAGGAGAGCAGGCCGGCGTAGCCGAGCAGCAGGTTGAAGGCGCAGGCGAACAGCGCGAAGCACAGCACCTTCATCAGGAACACCGGGTAGGCCACGAAGGGGGCCACCAGGGCGATGGCGATCAGCACCAGGTAGAGAACGTTGCGACGCAGCCTGGCCTGGCGGCGGCGCTGCATGGCGAGAGTCAGGGTCTGGGTTGCCGACATGGCGTCAAGCCTCCTTGCCGAAGAGTCCCGCGGGACGCAGCATCAAAACCACCACCATCACCACGAAGATCACGGTGTTGGCGGCCTCGGGGTAATAGACCTTGGTCAGGCCCTCGATCAGGCCCATGGCCAGGCCGGTGATGACCGCACCGATGATCGAGCCCATGCCACCGATCACCACCACCGCGAAGACCACGATCAAAAGGCTCGAGCCCATGGTCGGCGACACCGGGTAGAGCGGCGCGGCCAGCACCCCAGCGAAGGCGGCCAGGGCCACCCCGAAGCCGTAGGTCAGGGTGATCAGCTGGGGCACGTTGACCCCGAAGGCCTGCATCAGCGACGGGTTCTCGGTGCCGGCGCGCAGGTAGGCGCCCAGGCGGGTGCGCTCGATGATGAACCAGGTGGCCAGGCAGACCACCAGCGCCGCCAGCAGTACCCAACCGCGATAGGTGGGCAGGAACATGAAGCCCAGGTTCATCCCGCCCTGCAGGGCCTCGGGCGTGGGATAGCTCGAGCCCGAGACGCCGAAGAAGTTGATCAGGGTGCCCTCGAAGATCAGCGCCAGGCCGAAGGTGAGGAGCAGCCCGTAGAGGTGGTCGAGGTGAGCGATGCGACGCAGGATAAAGCGCTCGATCAGCATACCTAGCCCGCCTACCACCAGCGGCACCACCAGCAGCGCCGCCCAGTAATTGAGCCCCAGATACTGCAGGCCCAGCAGGGCCACGAAGGCGCCCAGCATGTACATGGCGCCGTGGGCGAAGTTGACGATCTTCAGCAGGCCGAAGATCACCGCCAGCCCCAGGCTCAGCAGGGCATAGAAGGCACCGTTGATCAGGCCCAGCATCAGCTGGCCCATGAACACCATCACCGGCACCCCGAAAATCATTGTCATCTCATGGGCCTCCCGTCAGCTGGCGGCGGCCGTAGCCGCCGCCGGTTCCACATCCGCTCAGTTGTTGACCAGGTCGCACTGGCTCTCGGAGAGCGGGCGGTAGGCCTCTTCTGCCGGGATGGTGGCGAGGATCTCGTAGACGTCCCACTCACCGGTGGACTCTTCGGGCGTCTTCACGCGGGCCAGATACATGTCGTGGACCATGCGGCCATCCTCGCGGATGCGACCGTTGCGCGAGAAGAAATCCTCCACCGGGCGCTCGGCCATGGCCGCGCGGATCGCCTCGGGATTATCGGTGCCCTCCTCTGCCACGGTCTCCAGGTAGTGCATGGTGCTGGAGTAGATGCCGGCCTGGACCATGGTCGGACGCGCGCCTACCCGGTCGAAGTAGCGGTCGGCCCACTCGCGGGCCTGGTCATCCATGTCCCAGTACCAACCGGTGGTCAGCAGCAGGTTCTGGGTATCCTCGAGGCCCATGGAGTGGACGTCGTTGAGGAAGATCAGCAGGCCGGCGAGCTGCTGGCCGGACTGGGTCAGGCCGAACTGGCTGGCGGTGGAGATGGCGTTGACGGTATCGGCACCGGCATTGGCCAGGCCGACGATCTTGGCGCCGGAGCCCTGGGCCTGGAGGATATAGGAAGAGAAGTCACTGGTCGGGAAGGGGTGACGCACGCCGCCGACGATCTCCCCACCGTTCTCCTCCACTACCTTGGTCACGTCGCCCTCCAGGGCATGGCCGAAGGCGTAGTCGGCGGTGAGCATGAACCAGGTATCGCCGCCCTGCTCGACCACCGCCTTGGCGGTGCCGTTGGCCAGCGGGTAGGTGTCATAGACCCAGTGGATATGGTTGGGGGTGCAGTGCTCGTTGGTGATGCTGGAGGCGGCAGAGCCGGAGACGATGCCCAGGCCGTCGTTCTCCTCGATCACCTTGGTGGCAGCGATGGAAACCGAGGAGGCCACCAGGCCGGCGACCAGGTCGACGTTGCGGGTGTCGAACCACTCACGCACGGTGTTGGCACCCACATCGGCGCTGTTGCGGTCATCGGCGCTGAACACCTCGATGGGGGCGCCGTTGACCTCGCCACCGAAGTCCTCGATGGCCATCTCCAGGGCCGAGAGGCCGCCGGGGCCGGCCAGGTCGCGGTAGGTGCCGGACATGTCGGCGAGATAGCCGATGCGCACGGCATCATCACTCATCTGGGCCTGGGCGCCGGTGGCCATCAGGGTGGCGGTGGCCAGGGCAACGCTGGTAGCGAGAATCTTGCGGTTGAAGGTCATGATTGACTCCGTGGCCCACGAGGGGCGGTTTGTTGTTGTCGATACGGTTGGCGGTGGTGAAACTGCCGGGCGACGGGCGTGCCGTCACACCCCCAGCAGGCTGTTGAGGTGGTCGCGACGCGACGGCAGTTCGGCGGCGCTGATCTCCTCGATGATGCGACCGTGCTCCATCACGAAGTGACGGTCGGCCAGCGGCGCGGCGAAGCGGAAGTTCTGCTCCACCAGCACGATGGTCATGCCCCGCTCCTTGAGCTTGACCAGCACCTCGCCGAGCGCCTGGACGATGACCGGGGCGAGGCCCTCGGTGATCTCGTCGAGCAGCAGCAGCCGCGCCCCGGTGCGCAGGATCCGCGCCATGGCCAGCATCTGCTGCTCGCCGCCGGAGAGCCTCGTGCCCTGGCTGCGGCGCCGCTCGTAGAGGTTGGGGAACATGGCGTAGATCTCGTCGAGGCTCATGCCATCGGAGCGCACTGTGGGCGGCAGCAGCAGGTTCTCCTCGACGTCGAGGCTCGAGAAGATGCCGCGCTCCTCGGGGCAGTAGCCGATGCCCAGCCGCGGGATGCGGTGGGGCTTCATGCCCAGGGTCTCGTTGCCGTTGATCATGATCGAGCCGGTGCGCCGACCAACCATGTTCATGATCGACTTCAGGGTGGTGCTGCGCCCGGCGCCGTTGCGGCCGAGCAGGGTCACAAGCTCGCCGCGCTTCACGTCGAAGTCGACGCCGTGGAGGATGTGCGATTCGCCGTAGAAGGCGTGCAGGTCGCTGACCCGCAGCATCTCGGCGCCGTCATGGTGGGGATGGGCGTCGCGAGTCCCGCTGATCGCCTCGGCTGCCTGGCTCATGCGCTGGCCTCCTCTTCCGCCGCGTCGCTGCCCATGTAGGCCTCGCGCACCTGGGGGTTCTTCGACACTTCCTGATAGTCGCCCTCGGCCAGCACGGCACCGCGGGCCAGCACGGTGATGCGGTCACACAGCCGGCTGACCACGCTCAGGTTGTGCTCCACCATCAGCACGGTGCGCCCCCTGGAGACGCGACGGATCAGCTCGACGATGCGATCGACGTCCTCGGCACCCATGCCCTGGGTGGGCTCGTCGAGCAGCATCAGCGTGGGTTCCAGCGCCAGGGTGGTGGCCACCTCCAGGGCGCGCTTGCGCCCGTAGGGCATCTCCACGGTGAGCACATCGGCGTACTCGGCCAGACCCACCTCGGCGAGCAGCTCCAGGGCACGGTCGTTGAGGTGGTCGAGGCTGCTCTCGGGCTTCCAGAAGTGAAAGGAGGTGCCCAGCTTGCGCTGCAGCGCCACCCGCACGTTCTCCAGGGCGGTCATGTGACCGAACACCGCGGAGATCTGGAAGGAGCGCACCAGGCCGAGACGCGCGATCTCGTTGGCCTTCATGCGCGTGATGGGCTTGCCGCGATAGAGAATCTCGCCGCGGGTGGGCGGCAGGAACTTGGTCAACAGGTTGAAGACGGTGGTCTTGCCGGCCCCGTTGGGGCCGATCAGGGCATGGATATGCCCCTCCTGAACCTGCAGGTTGACGTCGTCCACGGCGGTGAAGCCGCGAAACTCCTTGGTCAACCCGCGAGTCTCCAGTATGAACTCCTGGGTCATGGATCGTCCTCTCGGGGTCGCATCGCGCGACCCGCCGTGGTGCTGTTGTCGTTGTTGTCGGCCGTTGTCGTCACCGGCATGACAGCGGGGGTCAGCCGGCATCGGACGGGTGGCGACCCTCTGTTGGCCACCGGCCTCGGCACTTTACGTTAACGTAAGCTAGAGGAGTGATTCCGGCTCGGCAATAGGCCAGGGTAAAAACAAGACTAATGGTGTAGGCCCCGTGAATTCAATAGCTTGCAAACAACTAGCCAGCAAGGTTAGCCACCGCTTGGCGGGGCAGGTAGAATACGCAAACACTATTGCCTGCATATTCGAACTTCGCCATGACCCATAAGTCTTTGCCCGAGCCTTCCTGGCCCATCGGGTTCCGTGCCGTATGCCTGCGTGCGACGCTCTATATCCTGCTGGTGGCGGGAATCGCCCAGGGGGTCTTCTACGAAGCCCTGTACTTCCCCGATGACCGCTTCTCCGAACGCGGCTTCACCGAACTGGCCCAGACCAGCCTGCTGGCCACCGCTTCCGCCCTGCTGCTCTACGTGATGCTCGGGCTGCGCCAGCTGCGCCTCGTCGCCCTGCTGATGTTCGGATTCCTGTTCGCCTCGCTGATCCGCGAGCAGGATGCATTACTCGATGCTCGGGTCTTCGACGGGGCCTGGCAGCTGCTGGTCAGCCTCACGGTGCTGCCGATCCTGTTCGTGGTCATCCGCCACCGGCGCGCCTTCGTGGCCGAGTTCGCCGCCTATTCCAACAGCCTCTCCTTCGGCCTGTTCGCCGCGGGCTTCTTGACCACCTACGTCTTCTCGCGCCTCTACGGACGTGGCGACTTCTGGCAGGCGATCCTGCAGGAGAACTACCTGCGTGATTTCAAGAGTGCCGCCGAGGAGGTGGTGGAGCTGTTCGGCTACGCCCTTCTGCTGATCGCAGTAATCGAACTTGTCCTGCTGGCCCGCCGCTGGGCCCTGGCGCGCAAGGCGGGCTGAGCCTCCGGCGCACGGCCGCCGACAACACAAGAAGCCCCGACAGGCCTGGCCTGTCGGGGCTTCTTCATGGCGCCAACGCCGGCCGGAGCCGGCGCGATTCGCACCCTACTCGTCGAGGAAGGAGCGCAGCGGCTCGGAGCGGCTGGGATGACGCAGCTTGCGCAACGCCTTGGCCTCGATCTGGCGGATCCGCTCGCGGGTGACGTCGAACTGCTTGCCGACCTCCTCGAGGGTATGATCGGTGTTCATGTCGATGCCGAAGCGCATGCGCAGCACCTTGGCCTCACGCGCAGTGAGGCCGCCCAGCACGTTGCGCGTCGCCTCGATCAGCCCTTCTCCGGTGGCGGAATCGATGGGCAGCACCATGGAGCTGTCCTCGATGAAGTCGCCCAGGTGCGAGTCGTCATCGTCGCCGATGGGCGTCTCCATGGAGATCGGTTCCTTGGCGATCTTGAGCACCTTGCGCACCTTGTCCTCGGGCATCTCGAGACGCTCACCCAGCTCCTCGGGGGTGGGCTCGCGTCCCATCTCCTGGAGCATCTGCCGGGAGACCCGGTTGAGCTTGTTGATGGTCTCGATCATGTGCACCGGGATGCGGATGGTGCGCGCCTGGTCGGCGATGGAGCGGGTGATCGCCTGGCGAATCCACCAGGTGGCATAGGTGGAGAACTTGTAGCCACGGCGATACTCGAACTTGTCCACCGCCTTCATCAGGCCGATGTTGCCCTCCTGGATCAGGTCCAGGAACTGCAGGCCACGATTGGTGTACTTCTTGGCGATGGAGATCACCAGGCGCAGGTTGGCCTCGACCATCTCCTTCTTGGCGCGGCGTGCCTTGGCCTCGCCGATGGAGAGGCGACGGTTGACCTCCTTGATCTCCTGCACCGGCAGGCGAACCATCGCTTCCTCGAAGGCGATCTTGCGCTGGGCGCGCTGGATATCCGTGCGCAGCGGCTCGAGGCGGTCGGCATACTTCGGGTGCTCGCCGGCGAAGGCATCCAGCCACTCGGGATCGGATTCACTGCCCGGGAAGGCCTTGATGAAGGTCTTGCGCGGGATGCGTGCCTTCTTGACGCACAGTTGCATCACCGCCTTCTCCTGGGCGCGCACCTGCTCGACGCTGATGCGCACCTGATTGACCAGGCGCTCGAAGTGCTTGGGCACCAGCTTGATCGGGGAGAACAGTTCGGCCAGCCGCGCCAGCTCCTCCTGGGCGGGCTTGGCGTGGCGGCCGTGGGCCTCGATGGCTGCCTGGGCCGCAGCGTTCTGCTCGCGGATCTGCTCGAAGCGCGCACGGGCCTCCTCGGGATCCGGGCCGCCGGTCGTCTCCTCCTCGGCCTCGCCGTCCTCGTCGTCGTCATCCGCCGCCTGGGGCTCCTCCTCGGGGACCTCCGCCTCGGCCACACCGGGAATACCTTCGTCGGGATCGATGAAGCCGGAGAAGAGGTCGGAGAGACGGCCGGGGGCCTCCTCGTCCTGGGTGGCATCATAGGCATCGAGGATGGAGTCCACCGCGCCGGGCAGGTAGGCCAGCGCCGACATTACCTCACGGGTGCCCTCCTCGATGCGCTTGGCGATCTCGATCTCGCCCTCGCGGGTCAGCAGCTCCACCGTCCCCATCTCGCGCATGTACATGCGCACCGGATCGGTGGTGCGACCCACGTCGCTTTCCACGGCGGCCAGAGCCGCCACGGCCTCCTCGGCCGCCGACTCGTCGGTGGACTGATCCGACATCATCAGGGTGTCTTCATCGGGGGCTTCCTCGACGACGCTGATGCCCATGTCGTTGATCATGCCGATGATATCTTCCACCTGATCCGGGTCGGCGATATCCTCGGGAAGGTGGTCGTTGACCTCGGCATAGGTCAGGTAGCCCTGTTCCTTGCCGCGCGCGATCAACTCCTTCAGACGCGACTGCTGCTGCGCATTTCCAGCCATAGAAACCCTATCTCGACGAAGAAGAATGAAGCACCTGAAGCGCTGGGTGGAGAAAACTCATAAAGCCGAACAGTATAGCGGCAGAAAGCACCTTTCTGCCAGTTCGATCTATTTGCGCGGTCATTCAGGTGTGTTAGGTTGTCAGGTTACGCCGGTGCCGAGCGATGTCTCCTATGTGGGGATGTTAGGAGAGAAATCAACCGCAGCGCCAATCCGTCGTGTGTTTTTTTGACCTTCCGGTCAGCGATGCAGTTCGGTGATCAACGCCATCAGTCGCTGCTTCTCCTCCCGCGACAACCGCTCACCCGCCTTCTCCCTGGCCAGCAGTGCGTCGAACTCCTCCTGGGGTGAGCGCCTGCGACGGTGCCGCCGGAAGTGAGCCACCAGCCCCTCCAGCTCGGCACCCCTTGCCGGCTTCGGGATCAGCAGCTCACGTCGTGCCAGTGCCGCCAGGCGCTCACCCTCGGGACTGCCATGGAAGTGCGCCAGCAGCACCTGGGGGCTGCGGTAGCCACCGGCCCTCAGCAGGCGGATCACCTCGCGACACAGCACCCCGTCGGGCTCCTCTTCCGGACACCAGTCGTCCTCCTCGGGCAATCGCGACACCAGCGCCGGCTCGTGAAGCAGCAGCTGCAGGGCGCGCGCCGCCAGGCTCAAGGCCCCACCGGAGCGACGCGCAAGAGCGGCACTGCTCTCACCCCGGGGCGGCGGCTCCGACATGGCGCTGCCTTCACCCCCTTCCATGGCGGCTGGCTCCTGTGCGCCGCGCGACTCTCGCCCCGCCACACCCTCGCCCCTTGCCAGCAGGGCCGAGAAATTCGCCGCCTCGACGCCGGTGCGCCGCGACAGCTCGCTCAGCATCAGCGACCTGAGCACCCCTTCCGGCAAGCGCCCGATCGCCTTCAGCACCTGGCTGGCGTACCGCTCGCGATCCTCTATGCGCGCCAGGTCGCGGCCTGCCGCCGCCTGGTCGAAGAGGAACTCCGACAGCGGGCTGGCGCAGGTGATGCGATCCTGGAAGGCCTCGCTGCCCTCGCGACGCACCAGAGTGTCCGGATCCTCCCCCTCGGGCAGGAACAGGAAGCGTGCCTGGCGGCCATCGATCATCAGCGGCAGCACCGTCTCCAGCGCCCGTGTCGCGGCCTGGCGTCCGGCACGGTCGCCATCGAAGCAGAACACCACCTCGTTGACCAGCCGGAACAGTCGCCCGAGATGCTCCTCACTGGTGGAGGTGCCCAAGGTGGCGACCGCATTACGGATGCCGAACTGGGCCAGGGCCACCACGTCCATATAGCCCTCGACGATCACCACCCGCTCCAGACGGTGATCGGCCTGGCGCGCCTCGTAGAGGCCATAGAGCTCGCGGCCCTTGTGGAACACCGGGGTCTCGGGCGAATTGAGGTACTTGGGCTTGGCATCGCCCAGCACCCGCCCGCCGAAGCCGATGGTGCGCCCCTTGATATCGCGGATCGGGAACATCACCCGGTCGCGGAAACGGTCGTAGGTGCGTCCGCTCTCCTCGCGATGCACCAGCAGGCCATACTCCACCTGCACCGCCTCACCGACCCCGCGCTCACCGAGGTGGCGCTTGAGGCTCTCCCAGGTGTCCGGGGCATAGCCGACACCGAAGGTGTCGATCACCTCAGGCGCCAGGCCGCGGCGCTCCAGGTACTCCCGGGCGCCCTGGCCCTCCGGCATCTTCAGCCGCTCGCGAAAGAAGCTGGCCGAGAGCTCGAGGAGGTTCACACCCTCCTTGCGCTTGCGCTCCCGGGCCTGGGCACGTGGGTCGTCGGCCCCCTCACGTGGTACTTCCATACCCAGGCGGCCGGCCAGCTGCTCCACCGCCTCGGGGAAGCGCAGCTTGTCGTACTCCATCAGGAAGCGCAGGGCATTGCCGTGGGCGCCGCAGCCGAAACAGTGATAGAACTGCTTGTCGGCACTCACGGTAAACGACGGCGTCTTCTCCTGATGGAAGGGACACAGGCCCGAGTAGTTGCGCCCGGCCTTCTTGAGCTGGACTCGCTCACCCACCACCTCGACCACGTCGACGCGGGCCAACAGGTCATCGATGAAGCGCTGGGGAATCTGTCCGGCCATGAAGTCGGATCACCTCGACGGCTGCGGTGTGATCACCCTGGGTCGACGGCAGCCGCCACCGACCCGGAAAAAACAAGCGGCCACCGGATGGCGGCCGCTTGGCGTCCTCCTGAGACAGCCCGGGCCTGGGCCCCGACGTCTCCAGTACGGATCAATAGAGCCGTTCGAAGCGCTTGCGCTCACGCTGGAGCTTCTTGGCGTGACGCTTGACGGCAGCCGCCGCCTTGCGCTTGCGCTCCGCAGTCGGCTTCTCGTAATGCTCGCGACGACGCACCTCGGAGAGAACACCGGCTTTTTCGCAGGAACGCTTGAAGCGACGCAGCGCGACGTCAAACGGCTCGTTATCTCGTACTTTGACAGAAGGCATTAAGCACTCACCTACCTTAGGTAACTAGAGTTCGGTTAGTACGCACACCCCTGCGGGTGGCACGTTTCGCGACGAACAAACGCCCGGAACGCCTGAGCGCGCCGGAAAACGAGGGTATCGGTCGCGGAATTTCGCCACCTGGGTGCACGACCCAGTCTTGCAGCGCACAGTAGTCTAGACCTCACGCCCGGCCTATGCAAATGCTTTCCGCGTCCTTTCCACGTAGAATGGCGGCCATTTCCGAGACACCGAGCCGACACCATGCGCGTACTGGGCATCGAGACCTCCTGCGACGAGACCGGCGTCGCCCTCTTCGACACCGAGCGCGGCCTGCTGGCCGACGCCCTCTACAGCCAGGTCGCCATGCACGCCGAATATGGCGGCGTGGTGCCGGAGCTGGCCTCCCGCGATCACACCCGCCGCCTGCTGCCGCTGATCCAGCAGGTGCTGGACGAGGCGGGCCTGGTCCGTGCGGATCTCGACGCCATCGCCTACACCGCCGGCCCTGGCCTGGTGGGGGCTCTGATGGTGGGCGCCGCCACTGCCCACGGCATGGCCCGGGCGCTGGGCATCCCGGTACTCGGCGTCCACCATATGGAGGGCCACCTGCTGGCACCCATGCTGGAGGATGACCGTCCCGCTTTCCCCTTCGTGGCCCTGCTGGTCTCCGGCGGCCATACCCAACTGGTCGAGGTGCGCGGCCTCGGGCGCTACACCCTGCTCGGCGAATCGGTTGACGACGCCGCTGGCGAGGCCTTCGACAAGGCGGCCAAGATGCTGGGCCTGGACTACCCCGGTGGCCCCCAGATAGCGCGCCTGGCCGAGCACGGCGACCCCGCACGCCTGCGCTTCCCGCGACCGATGACCGACCGCCCCGGTCTCGACTTCAGCTTCTCGGGGCTCAAGACTCACACCCTCACCGCCATCCGCCAGCTCGAGGAGACGGGCAAACTCGACGACCAGGCCCGTGCCGACGTGGCCCGCGCCTTCGAGGAAGCGGTGGTCGACACTCTGGTGATCAAGTGCCGCCGCGCCCTGGATCAGACCGGCCTCAAGCGCCTGGTGGTGGCCGGCGGGGTCAGCGCCAATACCCGACTGCGCGAGCGGCTGGAGCGCGAGTGCGCAAAGCGCGACGCCCGGGCCTACTATCCCCGGGGGCGCTTCTGCACCGATAACGGCGCCATGATCGCTTATGTGGGCGCCCAGCGACTGCAGGCCGGCGAGCGTGACGAGACCGGCGTTATGAAAGCAGTGCCGCGCTGGCCCATGGATACCCTGGAACCGCCTGCCGGGAGCTGAACGGCGCCATGATCGCGCTCTTTATGTCACAGCGCGCAACGCCTGCAGGCCTGCGAGCGTGACGAGACCGGCGTTATGAAAGCAGTACCGCGCTGGCCCATGGATACCCTGCAAGAGCCGTAAGCTTACAAGGGCGGCTCGTCGCCGCGTCCCAGGCGCTGGATATTGAGCACGTGGCGCACCAGCACCAGCAGGGTGAAGGCGATCACCACGATGACGTAATCCGGCGCCAGCCACAGGCTGGCCAGGGGTGCGGCGGCGGCGCTGGCCAGGGACGCTACCGCGGCGGTGCGCACCCGCCAGGCGAGCAGCGCCCATAGCACGGCACACACCAGCGCCACCCCCGGAGTCAGCACCAGCATCACGCCGAAGGCGCTGGCCACCGCCTTGCCGCCACGGAAACGGTGCCAGGCCGGGTAGCTGTGGCCCAACAGCACGGCCAGGCCAACCACCCCCTGGGCCCAGGGCGGCAACCCCAGCAGGAGCGCCAGCGCCAGGGCCGGTACCCCCTTGGCGGCATCCACCAGCAGGGTCGCCAGGGCAAGTCGCCGGCCGTGCAGGCGCAGGACATTGGAAAACCCCGGGTTGAAGGAGCCTGCCAGGCGTGGATCGCCCACGCCGGCCAGCCGGCAGACGGTGAGCGCGCCGAGCCAACTGCCGCTGAGATACCCCAGCAACGCCAGCGGCAGCAGCGTGATCAGTGGCGCCTCCACGGCCGGCCCTCCTGCAACGGGAACCCGGCCATTCTGACAGCCCCGCCCCGAGCTGTCCCGCCGCCAAGGTGTTCGGCCAAAGCTCTCGCAGTTACAGAAACCAAGGGGCGCTGGGGACAAGCCGTAGAGGAGGTCCTACGCCATGGATGGCGTCGGTAGCAATGGGATGGAGTCCTCCCCACCCTATATCGGCGTCATTGCGCCACACTGGTGGGCGGGAACACCAACCAGCCTGAGGGTGAGGAGAACTCGTCATGAACATTACCCGTGT